>CAILKC010000231.1 GCA_903834675.1 uncultured Victivallales bacterium
CCCGCGATGCCCAGCCCGTTCCGGGCAGGTTCGCGGTATCCCCCGCCGGCCCTGGAGCCCGCGATGCCAAGCCCGTTTCGGGCAGGTTCGCGGTATCCCCCGCCGGCCCTGGAGCCCGCGATGCCAAGCCCGTTTCGGGCAGGTTCGCGGTCTCCCCACTGGCCCTGGAGCCCGCGATGCCAAGCCCGTTTCGGGCAGGTTCGCGGTATCCCCCGAGACGGCAGAAGTCCGACTGGCCAGCCGGACGGACCGCCGACGGGGGAGAGAGCCCCGCCGGTCGGCGGGGCTGTGGCGGCGATATGTCCTGCCGGGCGGCAGGCCTGCTCTTGCCCTCCAGCAGAGCCCCCAAGCGCTGGCGCGGACCTAGCGAAGATCGCGGTCAAGTCTCCTACAAGGGGTCAGGGGCCAGGCCCCGGAGAAGCCCTCTCATGGGGTTTACTTGCCTGTAAATAACCTGGTTACAATACCCATGTTTTAGCTTTGCTAAGAGTCTGTTAATAACCATAGAAACGACTGTTTGGCGTGGGGTAATTTCAGTAAACTTATTTGAGTAAACATACTTGCATCGGCGGGACTTCCGGGGTACTTTTGGGGTAGTGGATGAGTCGGCACTGCGAGAGTCCGGGCGGGAGTTAGGTGGCCTTATGAGTATGGAGACAGAGCGGCGGGAGTTTTCCGAGTTGGTGCGTCAGAGTCGGCGGTCTCAGGGCTTGACCCAGGGGGAGGTGGCGGGGCGGGTTGGGATCACGAAGGGGGCGTTATCGCGTTATGAGTCTGGGGACGTGCGGGTGGTGGGCGAGGCGACGCTGCGCAGTTTGATCGAGGTATTGCAGGTGGTGGGGCCGGCGTGGCTGGTCGGGGCGGCGCCGGTGGAGCGTCCGGCGGGTGGGCTGGGGCGGTATTACTGTCCGACGCCCTTTTGTCCGCTGAACCAGGTGTTCATGACGCCCGGGCGGATCCACTTCATGCCGCAGCAGGTGGAGTCGTGTGCGGACGCCACGGTGGTGTGCCAGTGGTGCGGCGCGGAGATGCAGTCGCAGTGCCTGGACTGCGGAGCGGCGCTGGTTGAGGGTAGCGGGGTCTGTGTTGCGTGCGGCGCTGACTATGTGCCGTCGGCGCCAGTGGACGAGGCGACGTTGCGGGTGTTGCAGTTCAGTCCACCGCCGGTGGCAAAGCTGAGCCGGCCGGCCGTCGGGTTGCCGTTCTGGCAGCCCCGGTCGCCGCGTCCGGGAGCGGGGCTTCCCGCGGCGGGGTCGACGCCGGCCGAGAGGTGAAGAGCGGAGGTTCGTTGCATGGGGGCGCTGCGTGAATATCTGGGGGTGCTGCTGGCGGCGTGCCTGATTGCGTTGCCCGGGCTGTTGCTGCCGCGGGCGGCGAGGGCCGGGCTGGAGGGGGTCTGCCGCGAAGTGCTGATCATGCCGACCCAGGTGCTGACCTCGTGGGGGTTGGTGCAGGTTTGGGAGATGGGCGTGGGGCGGAAGGCGGCGGGCGAGAGTGCGGACGCCGAGATTCACCGCCAGTTCCTGGAGCGGCGTTGGCAGCTGGTGCGCCCCCTGCCTGAGGGGCACGGCTTCCGGGGCAGTCGGGTCTATCGTGCCGCCTACGATCTGGCCCTGCGTGAGCGCTACGTTGCCCTGGCGCAGTTTACCCGGGCGCCGGTGCTGTGGCCGCGGGCGGAGCCGTTCCGCGAGGGGGTGCGTCTGGCCTGTGGGAGTCGCCAGGGCGTCAGGGCGGGGGCTCCGGTGTTCACGGCGGCAGGTTGTCTGGCCGGGCTGGTGGACGCCACCATGCCTTTGACCTGTACGATGAGTCGCTTGGGGGCGGATCACATCCGCCTGTTTTGCGATGTGCTCGGTCGCGATGGCGTGCAGGGGCTTCTGGTCGGCGACTGGAAGCAGCGCAGCCTGGACGGGCCGGATGCCCGGGTTGGCCGACTGGAGTTGCAGGTGGCTTCGCGGGGCACCTCGGTGAAGGTCGGAGACGCGGTGGTGACTGCCTCCTCGGCGGCGACCGAGGCGCAGGGGCTGTTGCCGGGCGGCATTCACGTGGGCTGGATCGACGCGGTGGAGACGACGGAGGAGGGCTACGTCCGGGCGCGGGTGAAGGTGCAGTTGCCGGGGGACAGCCGGGTGCTGTACGCGGTGACGGGCCGCTCGGCGGTGGAAGGCAGTGCCATCGAGAAGGACCCGAAGGCGGCACAGGCCCGCTACATGGCCGAGATGCGGCGGGTGTCGAACATCGAGCAGGACCTGATCCAGGGAGCGGTGCGTCAACTGCTGGGGACTCTGAAGGCGGGCGAGTCCGCCGGGGCCTTGGCGCGGGTGGCGTTTGCGCTCAAGAGTCGGCGTCCGGAGAGCTTCTACCAGGTCGCCGACGCCGCGGGGCCGGCGGCGTTGGGTTTACGGCCCGGGGTGGCCTGCCTTGCCAGCGGCGGCCTGGTGGGGATCATGGTCCGCGAGAATGACCTGCTTCGGCTGCGGCTGTTGACCTCATCCGAGATCGCGGTGCGGGTTGAGGTCGTGCAGCCCAACGGCGTGCGTTACCGGGGTTTGCTGGCGGCTGCCGACGGGGCTCAGGCGCTGGAGCCAGTGCCCGAGGGGTGGGCTCTGCCCGGGCATCCTCGGCTGCAACTGGTCAGCCTGGAGAATGAGGGCTTGCCCTTGCTCTTGCCAGCCGATGTCATCACCGCGGCGGGGGGTGTCCTGGCGCTGCCGCCCGGCATCCCGGTGGGCCGCCTGGTGGCGGCTCGAGAGGATCTGTTTACCCCCGGCTGGCAAGTGCAGCCCTATGTGGATTTTGGGGCGCTTACCTACTGTACCGCGTTGGTGCCGACGGTGACGGACGCGGTGACGGCGTACCGTTCCAGCGCCACGCTCCGGCAGGCGGCGCCCGAGCAGACTCCTTAACCCTCGGAGTGTCGTGGTTATGGCGGCGGACACAGCGATGTCAGCGGAACGGCCTGGGGCAGGTGCGGCAGACCCCGTGGGCGCCTTGCGGGCGGCTCAGCGGCAGTTCTGGGTGGACCTCGCCGCGGCAGCCGGGACGTGGGGGCGGGGCATTCTGGCCTGCCTGGCTGGGGCGGCGCTGATGCAGGGGGTGCTGTCCGCCTTTCCGGCGCTGTTGTGGTGGGAGGTACCGGTGACGGTGCCGGTATCGGCGCTGATCATCGCCCTAGTGGGACTGCGCTGCGCGCCGCAGTGGGGCTCGGTGTTTGCCGCCTTCGCGGGGCTGCTGGCGGACGCCGCGGGGCCGGCGCTCCTGGGGGGCACGGCGTGGGCTTATCTTCCCGTGGCGGTGTGTTTTACGCTACTGCATCGCCGTCTGCGCCGGGATCAGGCGGTGACCTTGATGCTCTACGCCGCGGCTCAGGCTCTGGCGCAGACCGCGGGGACCTACCTGGGCTTGCGCTGGGCGGGGTTGACGAGCACTGCCGGGCATGTGGCCGGAGCGACCATCTTTCTGGCGGTGGTGCTGACCGCGATGGCGGCCGGGGTGGCGGCCGGGGCGCTGCGGTTCATGGCGGCGGTACACCGTCACTTTAGGAGGGCAGCGTGATGCCGAACGAGGTACAGGCCGATCGCGATGCCGGTCTCAAGTGCCTGACGCTCGGGTGTCTGATGCTGGGCGGCCTCGGTGGACTGCTGTGGGCGCACTGGCATCAGACCCGCTACCGCGAGGCGGCGCGCCAGGCGTTTGAGAACGACGCGGTCCGCATCGCCTCGGTATGGACGTACCGCGCCCCGGTATGCGACCGTTACGGCACGCCGCTGAATGTGACGGTGGATGAGTATGCGCTGGCGATCCAGCCTTCGCTGGTGCGGGACATTCGCTCGACGCGCCGTCAGACGCTGGACCTGGTGGAGGAAGAGATGGCGCGTCTGACCATCGATCTCTGGCCCCGCCAAGCCCAGGTCAAACGGGTGCCGCGCGAGGATATCGAAGCGCACCTATTGCGGGCTTCGCCCATGCCGCTGATTCTCTGGCGCGACCTGGACAGCGAGACCTTGCAGCGCTGGCTGCTGGCGCGGAGGCGCTATCCGGCGGTGGATCTGGTGCGTCTGCCGAAGCGCGTTTACCACTTGCCGGACCTGGCGCCGTTGACGCGTGGGCGCGCCTACCTCACCCGGCGTGGTGGCGGCGAGCTGAATGGCGACTGCGACTTTCCCGACCTGACCATGGCCGGCTGGTTCGGGGCAGAGCGCTGGCGCGATACGGAGCTCTGCGGTCAGCCTGGGGTTGAACGGCTGTTTCTGGACGCGGTGCTGTTTCGTCAGCGCACCCTACGGCAGGCGGATCCGGTCACGGGGAAGCCGGTCACGTTGTGCCTTGACATGAACCTGCAGCAGTGGGCTCAGGAGGCGCTGGCCGGGATGAGTGGCGGTCTGGTGGTGATGCGGTTTGACGGCGACATCCTGGCCTTGGCGGACGCGACCGAGGGCGTGCCGATTCTGTCCCTGGAGGCTGAGCACCGCGTCTGGCAGGAGGCTTTGCGCGGGCAGCGGGTGACGGAGGCGAATCGTTGCCTGGCGGACGCTACGGCCCCTGGGTCCACGGTTAAACCGCTGGTGGCGCTGGCTGCCTTGCAGGCGGGCGTGATCACTCCAGAGACGCGGTTTGAATGCACCGGCCGGGTGCTCTATGGGCGCAACACCTCGGTGCATTGTAACAAGCTGGCCGGGCATGGCTGGGTGAATCTTTACCAGGCGTTGGGCATGTCGTGCAATGCCTACTTTTTGCAGGTGGCGGAGAAGGTAGGCTGGCAGCGTCTCCGCGCCATGATGCTGGCGGCCGGACTGGGGCAACTACCCGGTGAGGGGCTGACGCCACCCGGGGAGGCCGCGGGGCTCCTGGATGCGCGCTGTGCGCCGGGGGTGGTGGACAGCCCGGACTGGAAGCGCGAGCATTACAAGAGCCCGGAGGAGCAGGTATGGCGTCCGATCGACACCGGGTTTCTGGCCCTTGGGCAGGCCGACACCCGGGTGACGACGCTGCAGGCGGCGGTGCAGGCCATCGCGGTGGCTACGGGTAAGCGCGTGCGGCCGCGCCTGTTCGCCGACGAATCACGGCAGTCCGTGGACTTACCGGTGGAGCCGGTGTGGCGCGAGGCGGTGATGCAGGGCCTGCGCGAGGTGGTGCATGGCCCGCACGGTACGGGTCGGACGGCGCGGGTAGGCGGGGTCACCTTGGCGGCCAAGACCGGCAGCGCCCAGGTGGGCACCGCGGACTCGCCGCGCACGGATGTCTGGATGGTGGTGATGTATCCGGGCTATGCCAACGAGGTGCGGCTGGTCATTGCCGCCATGGCTCATGACCAGACCAGCGGCGGTCGTGATCTGGGTCACCGGCTGGGGCGGCTGGTCGAGCGCATTCAGGAGTGGGAATCATGGACCGAGGACCGACGTCGGCAATGGCCCGATGGCGGCAACGCCGGGACCGTGGCGCAGTTAGCCCGGTAGCCGACGACCGCAGCCGGGATGCCACCCGGAGCGAGGGCAGCAACGACAACACGCCGACGGAAGCGGCGGGGTCGCCGCGTTTCTTTGAGCACCGCCCTGCGCTGGTCGCGGCCGGCGACCTTTCCGCCAGCAGTCGTTGGCGCGAACGGCTTGGCCGGGCTTCTCGGCGGGAACGGGCTCAGACGTCTTTACTCGTCTGCTCAGAACCCCAGCCGGACCAGAAGATGAAGGTGATACCGAGTAGGCGCTGCCTCGATGAGGCCGCGTCCAACGCCAGCCCTATCGAGGCAGGCGCTACCCGCTCGGTCCCGCCGCCGAGGGTTGACTCGTGGTTCCGTCGGGGAAGGTGTTCAGAGGCTGGCGTAGCGGAGGCGTCGGTGCTTGCCCCGGAGTCCGCCCCGGTGTCTGCCCCGGCGGTGGTGGCCGGGCGGGTGGGTGAGGTGAGCACGACTCTGCGCGGCAAGGCCGTGTCCGCCATGGCGCGCTGGCGCCAGCGCCGTGGGCCGGACGGGGACGTGGCGGTGGGTCCAGGACGGGACGGTGGGCCGCCTGTCGCTCCCTTCACCTCCGAGCTGACCCGCGATATTCTGCGGCTGGCCCCAGCGCTGCTGCTCTGCCTGATCGGGATCGCGCTGACCTACGGAGTCTGCGTCCCGATTGACGGCGCTCCCGAGCGGCTCTACTGGCGGCGGCAGATTTTCTTCCTGGCGGTGGGGCTGGGCTTGTACGCGCTGATCGGCAAGCTCCCGAGCGTCCCGATTTCGCGGCGGACGACGCAGCGGGTTCTGTATGGTGTTTTCTGCATTGTTCTGCCGGTGCTGGTGTTACTGCTTGGCCGCACCACGGGTAATGGCATGCGCTGGCTGAGCCTCTTCGGACTGCTGTCGATTCAACCTGCGGAGTTCGCCAAGATCGTTTTGATCTGGGTGGTGGCAGAACTGGTCAACCCGGACCAGCCCCTGAACCGCATCGGCCGGGTTCGGCGCAACCTGTTGGCCTTGTTGGCGGTTGCGGCGCCGGTGGGGCTGGTGTTCCTGGAACGTTCCATGGGCAACACGGCCTTGTTGTGTCTCTCAGTGGGTACGGTGCTGGCCACCCGCTGGTTCTCCTGGCCCATCCTGATGGGGCTGTTTCTGGCCGGAGTGCTGGGTCTGATCCCGGTGGGCCAAACCATCATGGAGATTCGCAATCCCACTCCCGGCATCAATACCGCTCGTCTGGAAGGGCGCGCTGGCCGCCCGGAGCCAGAGCCTGTCCCGCTGGGTCTGACCGTGCGCGAGGTGAGTTCCGTGGTAGCCCCTGCGGGTGCCACCGGGCTGCTGTCGCACTGCCCGGACCGGTTCGCCTGCTACCTCAGTCAGGCCGGCGGCTGGAACGCCCGGCAGGCCTTGCGCTGCGTGCGCCTCGGCGGCGTCGAGGGCAGCGGCTACCGCCACGGCAGCATCACCATCCTGGGCTACCTGCCACGCACGGTGCAGCACACGGATTTCGTCTACTGTGTGCTCAGTGAATCCTTTGGCTTCTGGGGAGGTCTGGTGGTTCTGGGGTTGATCGGCTGGCTCATCGTGGTGATTCTCTGGAACGGGGTCCATTCGCGCCATCCGGCCGCCTGGTCGTTCAGCGTGGGTTTTGCGACGCTGCTGTTTCTGCAGACCCTGATTCACGTCGGGATGGCGCTGCGGCTGTTGCCGATCATCGGCATCCCGCTGCCGTTCGTAAGCTACGGCGGGTCATTTCTGGTCACCAGTCTTGCCGCTCTTGGTCTGGTGGCGCGCTACGATGCTCCGGCGGGGGCCTTGCAGCCGCTCACGGCGCCGCAGAGCAGCGCCGACGGGAGGGTGCAGCCGGGTGACAGGCGTTTGCAGCAGCCTGATTTGCTCCCGGCCCCGGCGACCTCCGCGCCGACCTGATGGCACCCATCGGCTTCATTTTTTTGCTTTCCCAAGGGGTTGTATTCGGCAGTCTTTCGTGATATTTGTAGGAGTAGTTTGGATTAGTTTAGGATGGCTTCAGGGGCGAGCGAGGGAAGATGCTGACTGCTGGTCAAGGGCGTCGGCTGTTCACCGGGGAGCACGCATATCGCGTGGACTCACAGCGGCGTATTGCCTTGCCGACGGCCTGGCGTGGTGAGAGTGAGGGGGAGCGGGCCTTCATGCTGCTCACGCACGAGCAGCCCTGTATTCAGATGATGCCGCTGGCGCTGTTTGAGAAGTTGCTGCCGCGGCTGGAGGAGGAGCTTCTGCGCAATCCCGACGCGCTGGTCTCGACGAACAGTCTGGCGGGAGCGGCGGCGGCTGTGGTGGTTGACCGGCAGGGGCGTTTCGCCTTGACCTCGGCGCTGCTGGCGCACGCCGAGATTACGGATCGGGTGGTGCTGGTTGGCGGCTTTCTGACGATTGCGCTGTGGGCTCCCGAAGTTTGGGAGAAGCGGCGTGAGACGGCGGTCAAGGCGAACCGGGTGTTGCGCCTCGCCGCGGCTTCGTCGGACGATCTGGGTGAGGCGTTCCGCCGGGCTATGGGAGTGGGGAAAGTGGAATGAGTGGCGGGCACGAACCAGTCTTGCTGGCGGAGGTGGTGGAGCACCTGGCTCGGCCGCCGGTGCGGCGGATTGTGGATGGCACCGTGGGCTTAGGCGGCCACGCCGCCGCCTTGTTGCAGCGTCTGCCGGAGGCGGAACTGCTGGGGCTGGACCGCGATGCCGAGGCGTTGGCGGTGGCGGCGGAGTCGCTGCGCGGCTACGGGGCGCGGGTGCATCTGGTACAGCGCCCGTTTTCGACTCTGGCGGAGGCGGTGTACGATCTAGGCTGGGCGACGGTCGACGCGGTGCTGCTCGACATCGGGGTGTCCTCGCCGCAGATCGACACGGCGGCGCGGGGCTTCTCGTTCCGACGCGAAGGGCCTCTGGACATGCGCATGGACCGGCGGGACCGGCTCACGGCTGCGGGGATTTTGAACACCTGGTCGGAGTCAGAGCTGGCGCGCTTGTTCCGTGAGTATGGCGAGGAGTCCAAGGCCAGGCAGGTAGCACGGGCGGTGGTGGCCCGGCGCGAGCAGCGTCCCTGGAGTCACACGGTGGAACTGGCCGAGTTGCTGGAGCAGCTCCTCAGTCGGCCTGGCGCCCGCGGTCTGCAGGTGGCGAGCCGCTGCTTTCAGGCGTTGCGGATGGCGGTGAACGATGAACTGGGCGAGTTGGAGCAGGGGTTGCAGGCCGCGGTCGAGGTGCTGGCCCCGGGCGGCCGCCTGGGGGTGATCACGTTCCACTCGCTGGAGGATCGTCTGGTCAAGCAGTTCGTCCGCCAGGAAGCGATCGACTGCGTTTGTCCGCCGAGCTGTCCGGTGTGCATCTGCAGCAAAGTGCCCCGGTTGGCGCCGGTGACGCGCAAGTCGGTGACCGCGTCCGCGGCGGAGTTGGAGCGAAATCCGCGGGCGGCGCCGGCGCGGTTGCGGGTGGCCGAGCGCCTGGCGGGGCAACGGACTCGCGCGACAGGGTCGCCGCGCTGAGTCATCGGGAGAGGAGAGAGACGATGGGACGCACGAAGCCGGTGATGTACAAGCGCGTACGAGTCAACCCGCTGGAGGAGAAAGGCCGGGTGGGCGCCGCGGGCTACGTGGCCGTGTTCATCATCCTGCCGGCGTTTGTCCTGGGTTTAGCCTTCATCAAGCTGAACAGCGAGCAGGTCAAGCTCAAACGCCAGCTCACCGAGATGCGCCGTGACTTTGGGCTGCGCTCAAAGGAGCTGCTCAACCTCGGTCTGGAGGTGGAGATGTACCGCAACGGCTCCCGCATCTTCACCCAGATCGAGCGCCTGGGGCTGGGGTTGCGGATGCCGGAGCGGGGTCAGGTGACACGGGTACGCGGCGGCGCGGCTCCGCTGCGGGGCAGTCAGGAACGGGCGAACACCGAACTGGCGAACGCGGATCAGGGAGGGTGAGAGCGGGCATGAAACGCATTCACTGGCTGACTCGGCTCGGGCTGGTGCTGGTGGGGCTGATGGCAGCCTACACCGTTCTGGCCATCCATGTCTATCGCCTGCAAGTGGTGCGCCACGAAGAATTGCACACCAAGGCGCAGGAAAAGTGCCTGACCAGCCGCACGCAACTGGGCCGCCGCGGCTCCATCTATGATAGTCTCGGCAGGCCCTTGGCCGGCAATATGGCTTGCCGGGACATCCTGGCTGAGCCCCAGTACTTCAACTGCCCGCGTCAGGAGATTATCGAGACCCTGGCGACGGAGTTGAAGCTTTCCCCAGCTCTACTGCGGGCCCGTTTTGCGCGGGCTGACAACGCGGCTGGCAGGCCGGTAGAGGTGGTGGTCGCGCGCCAG
>CAILKC010000232.1 GCA_903834675.1 uncultured Victivallales bacterium
AAGCCGCTGCTCCCGGCCGCCTGACGCCGCGAAATGGCGCGCCAGGTCCGCCAGAATCGCCGCCATGGCCGGAGCGTCCAAGGCGTTGCCCGCCGTGCTCTTCGCCACCTCCGCCAGGCGCTTCTGAAGCTCGCTCCGCAGACTCAACAGCACATCGCGGGCTGCCTGCCGGAGCGATTGTTCGCCCTTTTCGCACAACAGGGCCGCCTCGCGCCGACCTTCCTCGACCAGCTTCGCCGCGGTCGTCGTCGCTTCCGCGATGATGCGATTCGCCTCGACCGACGCCTTCTCCACCATCGCCAGGCGCTCCGCTTCCGCCTTCTTCAGGCCCTCTTCGGTGATCCGATTTAGCAGTGCCTGGAGTTCGTCCGCCATGATGCCCTCGCCCTTGCTTGAACCGGCCACCGCACCGACAGAGTCCGCGTGCAGGAATTGAGACCCGCTAGCATCGTCTCTCATGAACCGTTCGCAACCTGGCGGACAGTGCTCTCGCGGCGGATCCCGGCGGCGGCGAACCGATCCCCGGCGGCGGCCGGGACCGGCCCGGGGGCTGGAGGGCAGAAGCTGTCCTGCTGGGTCCGTGGATGTTCACCGTCCCACGAGGTAGGCTACCCCGTGTACGGCAAGCCAGAACCCGGCGCTTGCGGCCATGAACTTTGCCGCATAGTCACGCCACGTCGCCGTGTCTGGCGCCGTGCCGCCGAGACACCGGACTTCGAGGTATCGAGCCGTCGGCGCCAGAAGCGTCGCCGCCCCGTAGAGGAGGTCAAGCCCTTGCAGCCCCGCCTTGCCACTCGCAATGATCCCCATGGCGGTCAAGCAGAGGGCGCCAGGGCAGGCGAAATACCAGACGAGACTGGTGAGCAGGACGGCGAAGGAGTCGTGGGCGGGGGTTGACTGCTTCGGGAATTCGGCCGTCTTCACGGCGCACCTCCGGTACATCTGGCGGGAGCGGCGACCTGCGTCGCCGCTCCTGCTATTGACCGGATGGCGGCCCGACCACCCGAAGCGAACCTGTGAACTCTTCTGAGTCCACACCCTTTGCTTGGGCCACGGCAGGCGGTATAACCTACCCGCCACCGCAGCACCACACCCAGTATACTCCTCGGCACCGACGCCGACAAGTCCGTCGCGACTTCGCCCTGCCGGTTGACGGCGGCGGCTTAGCGGGCGATGGTGACCGGCGCTGGCCGTGTGCCTGGTTGAGGCGTTGCTTGCAGCAGGGGAAAAAGCCATGACCGCACCCTCGTTCGAAGCGTTGGCCGCGGGGCTTGGACTGCCGCCGACAGCCGCGGCCTGGGCGGCGGGTTGGGAGGCGTCCCAGGCGTGCTATCCTGCTCCCTGCCCCGGCTTCCTGACCACCCCCGAAATGCAGGCCATCTGCCAGCGCCTCAAGCTCTCGGCAGAACTCCGCGAGGTCGTGCTTGGAACCTTGCCGGAGCTGACCTCGGACCCACGGCTCTGCCGCCTGCTGTGGCACCTTTATCGGCGCCTGTTTGTCGAGCCAGGGATGCTGAAAGACGACCTGGCCGCCTGGCCGGCAATGCCGCTGACCACCCTGCCGCACGCGGAGCTGTTCCCCGCCTACGCCTACCTGGCCGGCGTGCCCGAGGTCGAGGCCCGTTACCGCGCCCGGGGCATCCCGCCAGAGGTCCTCACCGACACTCTGTCCGACCTCGAACTGTGGATTCGCGAGCATCGCGCCAAGACCGGCCGTTGGGGACTCAGTAACCTCCGTTGGCTGACGAACCACTTCTCCTGTAACCTCTTCCGTCTCAGCCGACTGCAATTCCAGTTCGGCGTCTCGCGCTATCCTTACCACGCATGGCGGCAATCGGGGAGAGGCCGGGTGCGGCTGCTGGCGGACTCAGCGCTGCGCTTCAGTGCCGATGGGCTCAGCGCGGGCTCGGCGCCCGAGTTGCCGCTGACCGCGCCGTACCGCCTCGAAGCCGGAGCGGTGCAGGGCTTGCCGGTTGACCCGCGCGGCTACGTCTTGCCCCAGCCCGTGGCGCTGCCGCTGACCGAGTGGACGCGTCTCCTGGAACCCGGTGATCCGGTCTTCAACCTGCACATCCCCGCGGGCAGCCCGATGGACGTCGCCGCCTGTGGCGAGGCCTTCAGGCAGGCGAACCTCTTCTTCCCGAAGTGTTTCCCCGAGTATCACTTCCACGCCTACGTCTGTGGCTCATGGCTGCTGGATCCGCAGTTCGACGGTGTGCTGCAGCCGGAGAGCAACATCGTGGGATTCCTACGCCAGGTGTACCTCTTCCCGCTCCCTGGAGCCACGGGGCGGCAGACCCTCGAACGGGTCTTCGGCACCCCTGAAGTCGATCTTGGCGCCGCCCCCCGCGACACCTCGCTGCGCCGGGCCATCCTCACCCACCTCGAGCGCGGTGGCGTCTGGCGAGCCGGGGGCTGTGCGCTGTTCCCCGAGGATGTGTCAGGCTGGGGCGGACAGGCCTACCGGCGCTAGCTCTGTCGGCAGGACGGAACCGGCAGCCCGCCACCCAAACCCTCGTTGTTGTGCCCGTGGTCAGCCCGATCGCCGCGGGCGGCTCCATCACGTCGGTGGCCGCCGCCCGCTGCGAGCAAAGACGGCCGCGCCGACGAGGGCCCAGAAGGCGATCACCAGGGACAGCAGCACGGGGATCGAGCCCGCCTTGCCCGCGGGCTGGGCCTGGAAGGCACTCAGGAACGCCGCGGTGATCTTGTCGCGGGTGCCGACGCCGCCGGGGGTCAGCGGAATCGCCGCCACCGCGTTGGACACCGAGGTGGTGATGACGTAGTGACGCACCCCCAGGGCCTTCTCCCCGACCGCCTTGCCCAAGGCGTACAAGCCCAGCCCCAGCAGTCCATGCACGACCACGGACAGCAGAACCGCCTTGACGATGACGCGACGGCTGTGGCGGTAGAGCTCGAGGGCGGCGACCAGGCGGCTGATCAGGGCGCAGAGCGCCGCGGGCAACATCCTCGTTCCCAGCCCCACCAGCCAGGCGATCCCAGGCTGACGCACCAGCGCCGCACGAAACTCCACCAGCAGCACGCCGACAACCCCGCCAAGGCTGGCCAGAGCCACGGTCGCGGCGGCCACTTGCAAGGGCCGGTAGCGGGCCTCCAGACCGGCCAGCAACGGCAGGGCGCACAGGATCGAGATGCTGGCCACGATGAACAGCCCCAAAATCCCGATGATGCGGTCCACCAGGATGGTCAGGATGCTCTCGGCCTTGCGCTCCCCGGCCCGGGCCGTGATGTAGCCCATCTTGATCAGATCGCCGCTGACCGCGCCCGGAATGGCCAGGTTGAAGAAGACGCCGATCAGGGTCAGTCGCGCCAGAGCCCAGAGCGGTACCTCGATGCCCTGTACGGCCAGCAGCAGCCGCCAGCGTACCACCGTAATCAGGATCACGAGGCCGTACAGAAGGACCCCCACCACCAGGAGCAGCGGGTTCGCCGAGGCCAGGTCAGACCAGAGATCGGCGCCACTGCTGCGCAGGGTCAGCACCAGCAGAAACCCAGCCAGCAGCAGCCCCGCCGCAGCTCCCGGACGCAAGCCCAGCACGGCCGCCGTCAGCAGCGCCCAGGAGGCGCCAAAGCAGACCATCGCCGCCGGCGTCCACGCCCGCACCGCCTCCCACGCCGCCGTCGGCGAGGCCAGGCTGCCAAAGAGGCGGGCGAACTCGCCATGCACCAGTCCGGCGAAGACCGCGGCCGGTCCGGCCCCGCCGCCGAGGCCTATCGCCAGATTCAAGGCCGCATTGGCAAAGCAGAGCGCCACCAGCCCGCGGCCCAGCCACACGACGCCGACGGCCCACCCCCGGCGGCGTTTACCGCCGACTGGATCTATCGCGGTGCTGTCGGTCGGCTCAGGCATCCGGTCCCTTCGACGCGACTCAGCGCGCGTAGCCGTTCGGGTGTTTCAGGCGCCACTGCCAGGCCGATTCGACGATGGCGTGCAGGTCGTCGAAGCAGGGCTTCCAACCTAGCACCCGGCGTGCCGCAGCCGAGTCGCTGATCAGCCGGGGCGGGTCGCCGGGACGCCGTTCCGCCTCCACCACCTCGATGCCGCGGCCGGTCACGGCCCGCACCGTGTCGATGACCTCCCGCACACTGTGCCCGCTGCCGCTGCCCAGGTTGAAACTGCCGACCACCTCGCTCTCAAGCGCCAACAGGTGCGCCTGCGCCAGGTCCAGCACATGGATATAGTCGCGGATGCAGGTGCCGTCCGGCGTCGGATAGTCGCTGCCATAGACCTTGACGTGGGGGCGACGCCCCTCCGCCGCCTGCATCACGATCGGAATCAGGTGCGACTCGGGGTTGTGGGCCTCGCCAAAGCGCGCCGTGGCGCCGGCGGCGTTGAAGTAGCGCAGCGCCGTGTAACGCAGGCCGTGAATCTGCTCATACCAGCCCAGAATCCGCTCAAAGATCAGCTTCGACTCGCCGTAGGCATTCACCGGCTTGGTCGACTCGGACTCGGGGATCGGAATCGTCTGCGGCATGCCGTACACCGCTGCCGTACTCGAAAAGACGATCTTGCGCACCCGCTGCCGTACCGCCGCCTCGAGCAGGTTCAGCCCACAGCAAACGTTGTTGCGGAAGTACGTCCCCGGGTCCGTCATCGACTCGCCCACCTCGATGAACGCGGCAAAGTGGATGACGCCCTCCGGGCGCTGCGCCGCCAGCGCGGCCTCGATCGCCGCCGCATCCTGAAGATGTCCCTGGATGAAGGTCGCCCGCGAGTCCACCGCCTCCCGGTATCCCTTGATCAGGGCATCGAAGACGACCACCTCATGCCCGTGGTCGAGCAGGTACTCCGTGCAGCAACTGCCAATGTACCCGGCCCCGCCTGCAACCAGTATCTTCATGGTCCCGTCCTGATCTCAGCGCGGCAGCAGCCTACCTTGGGCTGACGCCGACGCATGGGCGGGTAACATACAGGAGCGACGGCGGCTCGGCGAACCCCGCCAGTTCGGTACCAGGGCTGTTCCAAGAAACGACCGCCGTCGTCCCGCCGGCAGTGAAAGCGGCGTCGACGGGCCGCGTCCGCGGCCCTCTGCCGCACGCACAGCAAGAGACCCGCCGAACGGGCGCCAATCCCACGGCCGATGAACTATGAATGCGGCAGCCTGCTGACCGCCCGAATCATTGGTACTGTCGCCGGGGCAGGGCACTTCGGAACTCATACATGCAAGCGCATATACCGAAACGCCTCGCGTGAAGAAAGAGGCAAACAAGACGAAGAGAGTTGACAGGGAGTCCCCTGAGGTACTCCATATCGCGCCTCGGCCATGTGGAGTGCGCGTGGCAAGGTCGCCGACGGCGAGCGCGACACCGCTTTGGCTTGGCGCCTGTGCCATGACTGACGGAGTATTTTCTCGCGCAACCTGATACGGCAGACAGACCACGGGTTGTTGCGACGCACAGGCTGGTTTCTTGAAACCGCCCTGCTTCGGTACCAGGGCTTCAACCTAGACCGGCGCGCTGGCCGTTGCGGCGCGTTTCGCGACCGCGTCGGGGGTCATTCCGGGCCGACCGGAACGAGTCGGCCCGTTGGAGGGCGGCCCGGTCGCAGGCCGTGAGCCCGTCGAACCGGCGTGGCCGCCGCGGCGCTCGCACGGGAGCGCCCTCCAGGCGCCCGTCGTCCGCAGCCGCGGAGGTGGACGGAATCAGAGGCGTGCGGCGGAGCCGCCGACAGCGGCCTCGGTCCCCAAGCTGACGGCGCTTTCTTGAAACAGCCATGGGTACCCACGGGCGCGGCCGGATTAGAAAGCGCTTGCACCATGCGTATAGTATGAGAGGCGCTTTCGGAACCCTCGGCTCGCCAGCGTCTCGCCCTCCAGTTTGAAGGCGTCGAGGCGGCTGCAACCTGTGGAGGGCGAGCCTCGCGAGCCGTGAGGGGGTTCTGCAAGAGCCTCATGAGAGTACGCCAGGGGGGAGGCCACAACTTTGGCCCGGCCCCCCGGAGAGAGCTACTGCGGCAGGGATCAGGTCCCCCGACGATCTGGAGCAACCGGCAGACCCCTTCATCTGGAGCGCAGACGATGAACAAGAAGACCATCCGTGACGTGACCCTCAAGGGCAAGCGTGTGCTGATGCGGGTCGACTTTAATGTCCCCATCGAGAATGGCGTTATCACCGACGACACCCGCGTCCAGGCCTCCTTGCCGACGCTGAAGTACTGCCTGGAGCAGGGCGCGGCCCTGGTCCTGATGAGCCACCTGGGACGGCCGAAAGGCAAGGGCTACGAGGCCGAGTTCAGCCTCAAACCGGTAGCCGACCACCTGGCCAAGACGCTGGGCCGCCCGGTCCAGTTTGCCTCGGATTGCCTGAAGGCTGAAGCGCAGGTCGCCGCACTCCAGCCGGGCGGCGTGCTCATGCTCGAGAACACGCGCTTCTACAAGGAAGAAGAAGGCAGCGTGAAGAAGGCCGACGACCTGAGCGACGAGGACTACGCCAAGAAGAAGGCGGAAATGAAGGAGAAGCAGAAGGCGATGGCGCAGAAGCTGGCCGCCTACGGCGAGGTCTACGTCAACGACGCTTTCGGCTCGGCCCATCGCGCCCATGCCTCCACCGCGGTCGTCTGTAAGTTCATGAAGCTGAACGTCGCCGGCCTCCTGATGGAAAAGGAGATCGACTACCTGGGCCGGGCGGTTGAGGCGCCGCCGAAGCCGTTCGTCGCCGTGATCGGCGGCGCCAAGGTCTCGGGCAAGCTCGAGGTGCTGCAGAACCTGATGAAGAAGGTCGACACCATCCTGATCGGCGGCGGCATGGCCTATACCTTCCTGAAGGCCCAAGGGCACGAGATCGGCAAGTCACTGGTCGAGAACGAGTTGTTGCAGACGGCCAAGGAGACCCTGGCGGCGGCGACCCAGGCCGGGGTGCGGATTCTACTGCCGGTCGACAACCTGATCGCTGACAAGTTCGACGCCAATGCCAATACCCGGGTGGTGGGCAACGAGATCCCCAGCGACTGGATGGCCCTCGATATTGGTCCCGAAACCCTCAAGCTCTATGCCGCTGAGATCGCCCGGGCCAAGACCGTGGTCTGGAACGGCCCCATGGGCTGCTTCGAGATGGAGAAGTTTGCGGCCGGGACGACCGGCGTGTGCAAGGCCATCGCTAACAGCGGCGCCGTCAGCATTATCGGCGGCGGGGACAGCGTGGCGGCCGTCAACCAGAGTGGCCTGGCCGACAAGATGACGCACATCTCGACCGGCGGCGGCGCCTCCCTGGAGTTCCTCGAGGGCAAGGCGCTTCCCGGAGTGGTGGCGTTGAACGACAAGTAAGCCGACCTCCCGATACTCGACATACCGTGTACGACACGCTATGGACCTAGGCAGCGCGCCGTGAGGGCGCCAATGTAGGAGTGTAGGTGATGGCAAGAACCAAGCTGATCGCTGGCAATTGGAAGATGAATAAGACCGTGGCCGAGGCCATGGGACTTGTGGCAGCGCTGAAGGCGCGGGCGGCCGCCATGAAGGGCGTGGACGTCGCCGTCTGCCCCCCTTTCACCACGCTCGCCGCGGTGGCCGCGGCCGTGGCGGGAACGCCGATCCGAGTCGGCGCCCAGAATGTGCATTGGGCGGAGTCGGGAGCCTATACAGGCGAAGTCTCGGCGGCCATGCTGCGCGAGATCCCGGTCACCTACGCCATCATCGGCCATAGCGAGCGCCGCCAGTATTTTGGCGAAACCGATGCCACCGTGAATCAGCGCCTCCTGGCCGCCCTGAAAGCGGGTCTGACGCCGATCGTCTGCGTCGGGGAACTCCTGGCGCAGCGCGAAGCCGACCAGACCCAGGCCGTCGTCACCGCCCAGATCGCCAAAGGGCTGGCTGGCCTGAGCGCGGTTCAACTGGCGGCAACCGTGATTGCCTACGAGCCGGTCTGGGCCATCGGCACCGGCAAGACCGCCTCCCCCGAGCAGGCGCAAGAGGTCCATGCCTTCCTGCGCGCCTTGCTGCGCCAAAGCCACGGCGCCGTGGCGGAAACGGTGCGGCTTCTCTACGGCGGCAGCATGAAGGCGAAGAATGCGGCAGAACTGCTCAGACAAGCCGATATCGACGGTGGACTGATCGGCGGCGCCAGCCTCGAGGCGGACGAGTTTGTGGGGATCATCACCAGCGCCTGAAGGTCGACGAGTGAGGAAGGCCGGAAAACTAGGCCCGCCAGGCCGGAAACCAGACTGGCGGAAACGGTAATCCGGAGCGGGAACCTGATGGCAACAGCAATGTCAAATGAGACGGCAAGCCACGAAGATCGTGAGCTGATTGAAAAGTTTAAGGGTGGCGCATCGTGGGCCTTTGATAAGCTGGTCGACAAGTACTCCGGACGGGCTTATCAGATTGCGTATGGGATCCTCGGCAACCGTCAGGATGCCGAAGAAGTGGCCCAGGACGTGTTCATCAGGATCCACCGGGCCCTGCCCAAGTTCCGTGGCGAATCCGAATTCACGACGTGGATGTACCGGATTGCCATGAACCTGGCTCGTAACAAGTACCGGTGGAACAAGAGCCGGGGTAGCCAGCGCAACTTGAGTATCGATGCGCCGTTGGATGGCACCGATGATCCCGACGCGAAACGACTGGATGTGATTGAGGGGCGCTTGTCGCCCGATGAAAAAGTGTCGTTGGACGAACTGGAGAAGCGCGCGCTCGAGGAATTGGACAACCTGCCGGAGCTGTACCGCCAGGCCCTGATGCTCCGCAACGTCGACGAACTCAGCTACGAGCAGATTTCGGATCTTCTGGGGTGCAAGTTGGGAACCATCAAGTCAAGAATAGCCCGAGCCCGCGACGAACTCAGGAAAAGACTTGGAGTATGAGTACTTTGCCCCGTCCCCTTGGTTGTCCCAGCCGTGATGACCTCAGCGCGGTTCTTGACGGTTGTGTTCCCGAAGAAGTTGCGGTTCACGTGGAGAATTGCGTTGCCTGTCAGCGCGATCTCGCTTTCCTGCATCGAATTGATCGTGCGGTACGCTCCCGGCTGGCGCCCCCCAAGGGCCTCGCCGACCGTATCCGCAAGCGTGTCGGCGAGGCCGCGGCTGTGGCGGCGCCCGAAGTGTCGCGCTGGTGGCTTTCGCCGGTCATGCGGCTGGCCGCCGCGGTGGTGATTACGGCCGCCGCCATCGCCGTTCTGGTTCGCCTGCTGGATCGCGGTGTCCTGTCCGGGCAGACGGTGGTCGAGAATGGGGCGGTTCCCGGAGGCCATCCCTCGGCCATCAAGCAAGTGTCGAGCGGGTCGGCCAAGAACTCAACTGAGGTCAGCAGCAGCAGAGGCCCGCAGAGCCTTCCCCGCGTGGTCCGGCACGTCTGGACCGTCGTCGGCAACGCCGCCGGAGAACGTGACCGCCTGCAAGCCATGCTGCCCGCGGGAGCCTACGACGTGGACCTGGCCGACGGCAACACCGTGTTTACCGTCAGGTTGAAGGATCGGGATTTGCAGACGCTGGTCGACCGACTGGCGGCAGACAGCAAGTGGCAACTGGCATCGCCCGAACTGCCTCAGCCTCGGCAACCCGGCAGCGTCGCCATCTCGGGGCGCGACGTGCGCTACAGCCTGGTCCTCGTTGACAGCGGGACCGCAGGGCAGTAACCAGGTTTCCCGTCTCGACTCCGACCGCGGCGCACCGGCCCCTTTTGAACCCGGTGCGCCGTCGCTGTTTTCAGGCGCCGCAAACCGCAGCGCTCAGCCGCCTTAGCCCCGTACCTTACGGCGCAGAATGTTGACCTCGCGCTGGAACTCCGGGTTCACCGTCAGGCGTTCCTTGATCGACTGCTCGGCATGCAGGACCGTGGCGTGGTTACGGTGAAAATGCTCGCCGATGACGGGCGAGGAGTAGCTGGTCAGCTCGCGGCACAAGTACATGGCCACCTGCCGCGGCATCGCGATGTTCTGCGGTCTCCGGTTGCCCACCATGTCGGCCAGCCGGATGTCGTAGAACTCGGACACGGTGCGTTGAATGTGCTCCACCGTGACCAACGACGCGGGCTCTTCGTCCAGCAGGGGCCCCAGTACCTCTTCGGCCTTGGCCAAGTCCAGCTGCGTGCCGGTCACAGAGGCGTGGGATACCAGGCGAATCAGGGCGCCCTCAAGGCGCCGGATGTTACTGCGGATGCGGCTGGCCACCATGAACAAGATGTTATCAGCCAGCTTCAAGGCATGATCGTCCTGCTTGCGCCGCAGGATCGCGACTCGTGTCTCCAGGTCGGGAATCGCGATATCGGTGGCCAATCCCCACTCGAACCTTGACACCAGGCGCTTCTCCACGCCGCCAATCTCGTGCGGCGGCCGGTCGGAGGTCAGAACGATCTGTTTGTGCGCATGATAGAGCGCGTTGAAGGTGTGGAAGAACTCCTCCTGCAGCTTCTCCTTCCCGGCAAAGAAATGCACGTCATCGATCAGCAACAGGTCCACGCCCCGGTAGCGGGTACGGAACTCGGCCGTAGCGCCCGACCGAAGCGAATCGATGAATTCGTTGGAGAACTCCTCGCTGGAACGGTAGGCCACCTTGGCGTGCGGCCATTTCTTCAGGAGTTCCTGGGCCGTGGCCTGCAACAGATGCGTCTTGCCAAGCCCGGTAGAACTGTGGATGAACAGCGGGTTGTAGGCCGTACCGGGAGAAGCGGCCACCGCCACGCAGGCGGCATGGGCAAAACGGTTGTTCTCGCCGACGACGAAGGAGGAGAAGGAGAACCGCCGGTTCATGGCCGGCGTCTCGGCTTGCGTGGGGGAGGCGGCAGCCCGTTTGCGCCCGCGCGACGCGGGGACCGACGCAGGGACCGACGCGGGCGCCGACGCGGCGGCCGACGAAGGCTGTTCGAACGGGGCGTCGTGCCCCGTCTCGAACACCACGGTCAGGTCGCCGATGTCAGTCACATCGCGCAGACTCCGTTCGATCAGGTCGCGGTAGTTCGCGTTGAGCCAGTCACTGAACACCCCGCAGGACACCCCAAGCACCACGCGGGAGTCCTCTTGGCGCACGGGAACGATGCCTGCGATCCAGCGGTTGAACGTGTCTTCGTTCAACAGCTCTCTCAGGCGTTGGCGTGCCGTCTGCCAGACATCCGTAAGATTCATTGTCATATAGGTAACCAGGAGGCAATCAAGACGAAAAAAACCACCCTGCCGCTGAGCAGCGGCCTCTCTTTGCTGGGTTGGCCAGGATTACGGCAGCAAACGTAACGAATGCAGGCCCGGTTGGCAAGCCTTCATGGTGGGTTTTTGAAGGCCGTAAAGACGTTTCGTCATAAGTGCTTGGCGTTAGGTTTACTCTCGTCTCTATGGCTGCACTAACCTGTTTCTTGCCAATTTTATACATGACATAGTACGAACCTGTACGAGGCGTCTCCAGAGAGCGTGGCAGAGGGGGTCCGGAGCAGGGCTATCAGAGTGCGTTCTTGCGGCGCAGGCCCGCAAGGTACTCCTGCTCGATAATATCGGCCATGCGGCGCCAACAGAACTGCTGGCGAACCCGCTCGCGGCCGGCCGCGCCCAGGCGTTGCCGGGCAGCGCCGTCCTGGAGTAGTCCGATCACCGCGGTGGCAACCGCCTGTGTGTCACCTGGGGAGCAGATTCGGCCGGTGATCCCGTCGAGAATGACTTCGGGTGTGCCATCGAGGGCAAATCCCACCGCGGGCACGCCGGCCGCCAGGGCCTGCACCACGGTTCGCGGCAGACCTTCCCGCAGCGAGAGATGGACCAACACATCCATAAGGGCCGTATAGCGGCACACTTCCGCGGGCGGGACCAGCCCGGCAAAGACGAAGCGGTCCCCGAGCCCGAGTTCGGCAGCCCGCGCCGCGATCTGCGCCCGCAGGACGCCGTCGCCGACCAGCAGGAAATGGACCGCCGGTATCGCAGCTGCGATGCGCGGCGCCGCGTCAAGCAGGTACGAGTGTCCCTTCAACTCAAACAGGCGAGCGATCTTGCCGACCACCGGAACCCCGTCGGGTATGCCCAGGGAACGGCGCAGGGCCGGCTCGGGGCGCGCGTTCAGGAAGGACTCGATATTCATGCCGCTGTAGACCACCCGATAGAGCTCCGCGGGCGCTACCCGCGCCGCGACGCACTGATCGACCATGGCCTGGGCGACGGCCAGAATGCGGTCGCAATGGCGCGCCGCCCAGCGCTCCGCCAGAATGTAGGCCGCGTTGACCCAGCGCGATTGGTAGGGATGGAACGCCTGACCATGCACCGTATGCACCACCAAGGGCACCCCGGCATGCCGCGCCGCCACTCGCGCCAGGATCCCCGCTTTCGACGAATGCGTATGCACCACGTCAAAGCGTTCCCGCACAAACAGCCGCTTTAACTCCACATAAGCGCGCCAGTCCTGCAATGGCCGGACGGGGCGCACCAGCGAGGGAACCTCAATGACCTCCAGCCCGGGGACGCTCTCCGCGGCCAGGAGGGCGCCCTCGGGGCCTGGAGAAGGCCCGGTCACCAGCACGACGCGATGCCCACGCTCCACGTGCCCCCGGGCCGTGAGCAGGGTGTTCTCCTGGGCGCCACCTACGATCATGCGCGTGATGACGTGGCAAGTGCTCAGGGGACGTGTTCCCACGACAGTTCTCCGGGTGGCGCGCCAGGCGATGCAAGGGTCTCGGGTCTTGCCAAACATAAAGGCCGGCAGGGGTCCGCGCAACAGCCACGGAGAACACCCCAGGACGTAGGCGCGTAGGGGGCGCAAGTCAGCTCCGTAGGGGTTTGCTGGTATGAGAACCGCAGAATGTCGAATGACCAAAGACCCCTGACGAATGGCAGAATCCCCTGCCGGGGCACCGGAGTTCTCTGGCGGTCAGGTCCGGCATCAACCGGGGATCCTGACTTGTATGAGACTTGCCGCAACCTCGTAGGACACCAGGCGCTTCCCATTCCGCCCTTCGTCCGGCGCGTCCCGGCCGGATAGGAATAGGACCCGCGAAGGCAAGTCTCATTCCGGTATGCCCGGCCGCAGCCGGGGGCCCGGCTGATCCCTGATCCCTGATCCCTTGTATGAGACTTGCCGCAACCTCGTAGGTCACCAGGCGCTTCCCATTCCGCCCTTCGTCCGCC
>CAILKC010000233.1 GCA_903834675.1 uncultured Victivallales bacterium
CTTGGCTGACCCTGAACCCTGTTTTCCTCTCCGCCAGTCTCCCTGTCCGTCTCCTCCAGTCGCCGTTTCCCCGTCTCGCCGTCTCGCCGTTTCCTGAACCCCAGGACCTGAGGTGTCACCACCTACGGAACTGACCTGCGCTCTTTCCTGATCCCCTGGGCCGCGCCTGCCAAGCCTTGAAAACCCCGGGGCGGGTCACATATTGAGCGCATGGGTGCGAGCCCGTCCTGCCGTGCAGGGTCTGCCGCCGCCGCAACCACGGATGTTCACATGTCACAGATTGAAACCCCCCTTGGTCTGTCGCTGTTGATGTGCGATACGATCATCGAGGACAAGCACACCGGCAAGAAGTCGCTGGTTGGACTCTTTGACCGGGTGCATGCGCGGCGTTTTCCCTGCGTGCATCCGTTCATGTGCGTCTTTGTTTCCCTGACCGGCGCTCGCGGGCGCTTTCCCTGCGAAGTGGTCTGCCGACACCAGGACAGCCACACGGTGGGCTTTTCGGCCAAGGGTGAGGTGACCATGCGTGACCCGCGGCAGGTGGTGGACCTGGTGTTTCGGCTCAGCGGCGTAACCTTCCCCAAGCCGGATATGTATTGGCTGAACTTTGTCATTGACGACGTGCCCATTATGATGCGCCCGCTGTTCGTCATCGACAGTGGTAAGGCGGGCAAAGAGCGGCAGGCCGAGGACGGCGGCCTGGACGCCGTCGACGACGCGGCTCCCAAGGAATAGGCGGCGCATGGGCCTGTACCGGTTCAAAGTCAGTGACGCTACGGGCACGGTCCGGGACCTCCTGATCGAAGGGGATTCACAGACCGACGCCACCCGCCGGGTACAGCGTCGGGGGTTGCTACCGCTGGAGTTTTTGGGCGAGGGGGCGGGCACCTCGGTTGGCCGCGAGGGCGGTTGGCGCAACCGCTTCGATGTGGTCGACTTCACCGACCGTCTGGTGCCTCTGCTGGAGGCTAATATCCCGTTGGAGCGGGCCTTAGCCATCGTCGGGGAAGGGGGAGACGACGGCTTCGGCACGCAACTGGTGGGCGATCTGCGGCGCGGGCTGCACGAGGGGCGGCGCCTGTCCGAGTTGATCCGCGACCGCGGGCGGCTGTTTCCCCGGCTCTATGCCAGCATTGTGCAGGCGGGGGAGGAGGCGGGTGCGTTGCCCCAGGTGATGGGGCAGTTGCGCAGTTTCCTGATCGAGAGTCGGGATCTGCGCGCCTTCATCGTGTCGGCTTCGATCTACCCCTTGTTCATCATCTTTGCCGGTACGATCATGTTGGGTGTGGTGCTGGGTGTGATCGTGCCGCGTTTTGCCGGGGTTCTCGCTGCCACCGGGGCGGCGACCGCGCTGCCGACGCGCATCCTATTGGGCCTGTCCGCTCTGGCTAAGGGCTTCTGGTGGGTGGTGCCGCTGCTGCTGGTGGCGGGCGTCATACTGCTGCTGCAACTCAGGCGTGAGACCAGCGCGGCGCGTGCCGCCTTCGACCGTTGGGTTCTGGGCGCTCCGGTCACGGGTCGGTTGGTGCTCTACAGCAATCTGGCCCGCCTGGCGCGGACCATGTCGATCCTGATGCGCAGTGGCGTGCATCTGCTCGACACGGTGTCGATCGCCACCCGCGTGGTGCAGAATCAGACCCTGGCCCAATCCCTGGCCGGTCTTTCCGGCGAACTACGGCAGGGGCAACGCCTGTCGGACGCCATGGCGCAAAGCCGGTTCATCCCCACGATGATGTTGCGCATGGTGGCCGTAGGCGAGGAGACCGGGGCGGTGGACACCATGTTGGAGCGGGTCGCCGAACGCTACGAGGCGGAGCTCAAACGTCTGGTCAAACGCCTGCTGAGTGCGTTCGAGCCGTTGGTGATCATCGGGCTTGGCCTTATCGTCGGGGGAGTGGTCACGCTGATGTTCCTCGCTATCATGAATATGCAGAACGCCATCTGAGGGCGCGTCCCAGCGCGCCTCGGGGCGGTCGGGTGGCCGGCAAAGGAGAGCACAGAATGCAACCGCGATACCTACGTCGGCGTTGCCGTCGGCACGCCTTCACCCTGATTGAGATCATGATTGTCATCGTGATCATCGGCATGATCGCCGGGCTGGTGGGTCCGGCGCTCATCCAGAACCTGGTTAAGGCGAAAGTTGAGACGGCCAAGACTCAGATCACGCTGCTGAAGAACGCCTGCAAGGACTATTACCTCGACATGTCCGAGTTTCCGCGCAGCCTCGACGATCTGGTGAGCAGTCCAGGGAACCCCAAGTGGGATGGGCCTTACCTGGATCCGGCGAAAGTGCCGGTGGACCCCTGGGGACAACCCTACCAGTATCAGTGCCCAGGCAGCCACGGGGACGTCGATCTGTTCAGTTTCGGCAACGACAAGGCCCAGGGCGGTGAAGGCAAGAATGCCGATATCACAAGCTGGGAGTAACAGGGCGGCGCCGTCGGCGGCCGGTTCCCCCTGCCAACGAGGCGCAGGCGGAACCCTGCGGCCCGCGCCGCAACCCGCCTGGAGTCGGCGGTCCGCACCGGCTATGCCGGGGCTTCCGCCGTATTCGGGGATACCGCGAACCGGCCCGGAACGGGCTCGGCAGCGCGGGGTCCGGGGCGGCAAGCTGGGGATACTGCGATCCGCCGCGGCGGACCCGGAACGGGCTCGGCAGCGCGGGGTCCGGGGGGCCGCGGGAGCTTGTACGGGCCCGCTGCCGCAGCCATCCGCTTATTGCCGATGGCCGTTCACCCTGCTGGAGATGCTCATTGTTGTCGCTCTGCTGGCCATCGTCATGGCCTTGGCTTTGCCGCGCATCGGGCATTTGCCGGCCCGTCTCCAGGCCGAGCGTTGCGTGAGTGCCGTGCAGGCGGCGCTGGACGAGACCGGCCTGCGGGCGCGGGCTACGGGTCGCGCTTTCCGCCTGGTGCTGGTCGCCGACGAGGCGTCGAGTCGCTTCACGGTGTCGGCAGAGGTCAGCGACCCGCTGGCCTTGCCGCTCAGTGGCGCCGCGGCCCCCGCCGCCCCGGCGGCTTCCTCCGCGGGCGCCCCGGTCCACGACAGTGGTCTGGTTCCCGGCGCCGCGGAATACGTCTTGCCGGATGCCGTGAAGTGGACCGCGGAGAGCCTCCAGGAGGGCACCGCCAGCGGCGCTGCCGGCCCGGCGCTGGTCTTCTACAGCAGCGGCGAGGCCGGGGGGCCGACCTTGGAGTTCACGGTCGGCAAACGTCACTACCGGCTGGAGGTGGACCGCCTGACCGGCCGCGCCGACATCCGTCTGACCGAGGGGCCGTAGCATCGCGGGGGCAGGCCGTAGCCAGGAGGCTCTTGTCAGACCCCGTCGGCGTTGGCGCTGGCCTCAGCCCCTTGGTGGAGCGAGGCAATTGGGTGAGGGCTCGACATCCCTTGGCCGACCCGTATGGTATGCGGCGGCGGGTCGGTCTGCGGTACGGAGGGTGTTTCTTATTCCGCCGCGGCGGTGTATTCCGCGGTCCGAGGTCCATGGTCTCCAGCGAACTCGTTGACAGGGCTGAGCAGGGTGAGCTCGCGGCGCTCGAGCAACTCGATGCGGCGGGACTGCTCATGGGCGCCGATGAGACGCTTCCGGACTACGCTGAGCGTCTGCGCTGCCTGAGGCGCAACCTCGAGCGCATGGAGGACGACCTGCAGGGCGAGCGCAGCTTCACGGTTGAAGGGGTGACGGTGCGGCGCGACTGGCGGATTCCGGCGGAGCTGTTTACCGAGGCACATGCCGACACCGAGCGCCTGTACGGCTTCCGCCTTGAATGGGTGCCCGGTTTCTTCATTAACCCACGCCACAGCCTGCTGTTTGGCGGCTGTGGGTTCTACTTCTTTCCGGATTTCTTCGCGCTATTCATCATTCGGCGCGCCTTCGCGACGCGTTCGCGCTGGTTGATCTACAGCCGACGGGAGCTGCTGGCCCACGAGCTCTGTCATGTGGCCCGGGTGGCTCTGGGCAGTCAGCAGTTTGAGGAGATGTTCGCCTACCAGACCGCGACCAGCGCCTTCCGGCGCCTCGCCGGCAGCGTCTTCCGGGGGCAGATTGAGGCGTTCTGGTTCGTGGGCAGTACCCTCGGATTGCTTGCGGCACAAGTGCTGCAGACGCTGGTCTTGCCGTGGTGGCCGGTGTGGCCCTTCTGGGGTCTGACCGCAGGTGTCTTGGTCTGGTTGATGCTGCGTCTGAAGGCGCTTCGGCGTGCTTGGGGACAGGCTCTTGAGCACGCAGAATGGCTGGCGCCTGGGCGTGGCCTGACGGTGCTGTTCCGCTGCACCGATGCGGAGATCGCAGCGCTGGCGAGCCAGAATTCGCCAGCGGCGGCACAGGCGTGGTTCGAGCAGTGCTGTCAGGCGCACATCCGCTGGCAGGTGACCCGAGCGCGTTGCCAGCCCCCGGCGGCCGCCGCTCCGGCTCACCACCTCAGCGACTGCCCGTAGCCCTGCAGTGACAGGCTCTCCAGCCGGGCGGAACCGCCTTCCAGCGGAGTGATCGTGGCCCTGATCTTGATGGCCTTTGAGGCCGGATTGGCGGGGGTGCCAGTCAGGCTCAGCACCGCGCTCGTACCGGCCCGCTTGCCCTTGACGACGTAGGCATGGGTCACCCCATTGGAGAGCCGTAGCGCCGCCGTCCCGACGACGGTCCGCCCGGCCTGGTCGAGGACGAACCGCAGGGTCCAGGCGCCAACCATGCCCGTCGGCGCCTCCAGGACGCAGTGGGGCACCACCGAGCGGAGCGTCTCGGCGCCCACCTTTCCCTTCACGCTGGCGGAGCCGGTCAACTGCCGGGTGAGCGGGTTGAGCGCTACCGTCAGCGTCACCTCAACCCTCGCGGTCGCGACGTTTCCCCTGGAGTTGAGCTTGAGCACGACGCTGCCGGACGTGCCCTTGGCGCTGCCTCTCACCACCAGCGGCAGCGTCACCGGTGCCGGAGTCGCCGGCAGTTCGAGGCTGCCCTCGCCGGTGATTCTGCCTCGGCTGTCATGGGTGATGTCCAGGGTGAGGAACGCGGTCCCCAGCGCGGTCTCGTAGTGGCCGGTGAAGTCCCACAACCCGTCGCCCGCAGCCACCGCGGCGGCGCCCATGGTGACGACGAAAGTCCCCTCGGGCTCAGCCAGAGAGGCTTTGCGGAAGGTGGCGGTGAGGTCGAGGTCCGCCAAAACTGTGGGAAGCACGCGGCGGGGGTCGGTCGAGTTGTCGTCGCTCCAGTGGTCGAAGAGGTAGTCCGCCTCGGCCACGGCGGTCACGGCGGTGGAGCTTTCGCCGTGGGCGACGGTCTGCACGGCGGCGCCCTCGAGGCGACCGTGGTCGGCGGCAAAGAAGCGCACCGTGTAGGTCGTCCGGACCACCAGCGCCCGGTTGGCGGCCAGGGAGTGCGGCGCTGCGGGCGCGGGGAGGGTCAGGTCGGCGGGGTTGCTGGCCGCGTCGCGGACGCTGCCGCCGTTCAGGGCCAGCGCCGTGGGGCCCGCGGTATCGAGATCGGGGCTCGCCTCCGCGGCTGCCACGGGGTAGCGGAAAGTGAGTGTCGAGGTGCCGCTGCCGCTGACGTACACGGCGACCGCGTCGGTCACCCCGGTTTCGAGAGTGAGGCTTGGGGCGCCAGTGACCGTCACGGTCTCACTGAAGGTCACGCTGATGTCGAGGTTCGCCCCGGCGCCGTAGGTGCCGTCGGGGGTGGTGCTGTCGACATTCGTGATGTATGGCGGTGTGATGTCCGCCGGGGCCGTGCCAAACACTTCCGCATGCACCGCTGCCACCACGGGACTGGCGTAGAAACTCCGCCAGATGGTGCCATTGGCCTGGTTTGCCAGCGCCAGGAGAAGCATGCCTTGATCCAAGGCCGTGAAGCGGTTGCTGGCTTGGCCGCTGAGCACATTCACCGAGGCGCGGAATCCATGGTCCGCCGAGAAGCACCCCGGGAAGGCCTCCTGCAGATAGGCGAGCACGTCGATGGCGCGGTTGGCGTGGCTGGAAACCAGAGCCAGGCCCAGCGCTCCGGGCACGATCAGCCCGTCGTCGGGGTCGTTGTTGGGGTCGCCGCTGGCCCGCGGCGGCGCGCCGCGTTCGAGGTAGCCCTGGTCGCCGGGACCGAAGCCGTCCGAGACGCCGAAGGCCACCCGGTCGTGGTTGGTGGCGTAGCGCACCTGAGCCGCCACGGCGGCGGCGATGGTGTCGGCGCCGTAGGAGGTCTCCATCTCCCGCACGAATTGCGCCGGCAGCAGGTAGGTGAACAGCGACCCGTCGTAGGCCACGCGGCCCACCGTGATGCCGTCATACTCGCCTGGGGTCTGCTGCAGCGCCGCCAGGCTGGCGGCGAACTCCGCCGCGGCGAACCCGGTGGAGCCGTTCAGGCGTGCCAGACAGCGCGCGACCAGGTTGATGATGCGATTCTCGTTCGAGTAGATGTCCGCCCAGGTGCCGCCCTTGGGGTCGTTCGGCCCGCCCCAGTTGAAACGGTGCGTGGCCGGGTCATACCAGGCCATGAAGTCCATCGGCGCCAGGATCGCCGCGCACTGCGCCGAGAGCGCCGCCGCGTCGGCCAGGTGCGGATGCGTGTCGCAGAAGCCCTGTAAGGTCAGCAGTGACGCCGCCAGCCAGGCGTTGTCCACGCTGGGCACCTCGTGGTTGTAGTCCCCAGCGCCCACGCGCGGCGTCGGGTTCAGCCAGTAGCCCCGATAGAACAGCGCATGCTGGTAGGTATCCGTCTCGCTGGCCTGCCAGACCGCGAGTTGATCGAGGGTTGCGGACAGCGCCCTGGCGGCCTGCTCCCAGGTTGGCGACCAGTCGGCGCGGTAGTCATAGGCGCAGAGGTGCGAGAGCAGGTAGAAACCGATCTCGGCCGGGTTGCAGTAATCGCCGCCGGCCAGGCTTTCCGACCACCAACTCCAGGGTAGGGCGTTGTCGGTGGAGCGCTCTGCACTCAGGCTGGCGTAGGTGAGCCGCGCCAGTTCGTCGAGGAAGTCCGCCGGCGCCACCGGCAGCACCTCGCCGACCAGGTTGATGACGAAGGGATCGTTAGCCGCGTCGTTGCTGCGGATCTCGAGGCTCTCGCGGAAGCGGCCCAGCGCCGCGGGGCTGAGGGTGATCGTGAGGTCGACCTCGCCGCCCGGCGGGAGGGTCAGACTGCCGCCGCTGGTCACGGTGAAAGGTGCGGGGGCCGCCATCGGTTCGACCACTTCCAGAGCGACATTCCCATCGTTGCGCAAGACAAGCCCCCGCGAGGCCCCCGCTCCCGGTCGGCGGCAGCTCCCGAAGTCGAGGGCCGGACCGCCGTTGTCGATGGCGCTGCCGTCGACGAGAACGGTCAGAGCCGCATACCGGACCGTGGTCTCTGCGTCAGGGGTCGCGGGCGCCGCCTCGCGGTGGCCGACATTGTCTATCGCCACGGAGTAGAAGCGGAACGTGCCCCCAAGCCAGCCGTGGTAGGTCTCCTGGGTGAGCGTCGTGTCCGCCAGCCAGAGCTCGTAGGCTGCGCCATCCACGGAAACGTAGATGTCATAGCCACGAATGCCCGAGCCGCCACCGTTGCTGCCCTGCCAGGTAACGGTGAAGTCGTTGCTGGCCGTA
>CAILKC010000234.1 GCA_903834675.1 uncultured Victivallales bacterium
AACTCTCAACGCTCAAGGACGCGAAGGCTGGAAGTCTCATTCCGGTATGTCCGGCCGCCCAGCCGGGGGCCCGGCTGAACCCTATGACCCTATGACCCTATGACCCTATGACCCTATGACCTGAGTAGTCACCACCTACGGAACTGGCCTGCACTCCGCAGGCTGCATTGGGCCTCCTGCGTCTGGCGCTGTGCCCGGGGTTCGGTCAGGCAGTGGCTTGGGTTTGCGCATGATTTCTCCGTCCATGCTGATGCGGTAGGCGCTGTGGACGATGCGGTCGAGGATGGCGTCGGCGATGGTGGGGTCGCCCACCAGTTGGTGCCAGTCCTCCGGCGGCAGTTGGCTGGCGATGAGCATGGACCCCTTGCCTTGCCGCTCTTCGAGCAGTTCCAGGAAGTCGCGGCACTGAGAGCGCCTGACCGTGTCCATGCCCCATTCGTCGACCACCAGCAGGTGGGGCCGGGTCAGCCGGCGGATGAAGCGCGACAGCGAGCCATCGGAAGAGGCGGCCAGCAGGTCCAGGAAGAGCTTTGCCGCCGAGAGATACAGCACCCGATAACCATCGCGGCAGGCCTTCTGGGCGAGGGCGCAGGCGAGCCAGGACTTGCCGACTCCGGTGGGGCCGGTGATGAGACCGTGCCGGTGATAGCGCAGCCAGTCCCCCGTGGCCAACTGGGCCAGCAACTCGCGGCGCAGGCCGCGGGGGACCTCCCAGTCGAGGTCCTCCAGGGCGGCACTTTGCCGCAGCTTCGCGTAGCCCAGGCGCCGCTGCAGCGCCTGGTTCTCCTGGTGTTCCCACTGCCGGTCGACCAGCATGGCCAGGCGTTCATCGAAGCCCAGGATAGCGCTGTCGGGACCGCTGCGCTGACCGCTGTAGGCCTCGGCCATGCCGTCCAGCCCGAGGCGGCGGAGTTTCATCTCAGTCTGTTCGGAGATCATCAGGGTACCCTCCCTGTGATCGTGCTGTAGTAGGCGGCGCCGCGCAGGTTGGGGTGGCGTACGGGAGCCGGATCGGGTTCCGGCGGCCCGATGTGTTCCATGCGGTTGGTGAGCATCTGCTCGATGTGCCGGTAGCGCACGGTGCCACCCTCCAGACAGCGCAGGCAGGCGACTTCAAGGCGGGGTTGTCGTGCTGTCGGCCCAGCCGCAGGATGCCTTCGCAACTGCGGAAGGCCATCTCCGGATGGGGGAAGTTTTGCAGGATCGTCTTCACCGCCTGGGCGCAGTTGCCGCCGACCGCCGCCGCCCTGACGAGGAAGGAGTCCGCGTCGCGCTCGATGTAGGAGCGGTGCGCCGCCGTACGGTGTTGCGGCAGCGTGGAGGCCTTGCCGTTCTCCAGCTGCCGGGAATGCACCGCCAGGCGCAACCCATCGTGGAAGATCTCCACCGTACAGTCGCCGAGACGCACGTCGACGCTCTCGCCGATATACCGGTACGGCACGCCGTAGGACAGCCTCAGAGCTCCAGGCAAGGAACTCTGAGCCTGCTCGCGGACGAGGTGCTGGCCGATTACCGCAACCGTGACCAGGTCGAGAAACTGCTCCAACCCCCTCAAGAACTCGATACTGCCGGTTCTCTTTGACCTTTAGTGGCGGGACGCGCAGCAGATTGTTCAAGGCCCCTTGTTCCGTGAAGTGCTCGGGGATCGCCAGCTCGCTGGACGGTTCACGGAAACGCGCCAGGATCAGCAGGCAGGCATACACGTCCCAGCCGAGCTGCGACTGATCCTCCGGCGTGATCCTGCCATGAAGTTCAGTCCAGTGCGTGGGTTACAGCTGGATCATGACGTCGCGCGGAGGACCGTCGTATCCGGCTTGGCGCAGGAGCGCGAGATGAGGGAAAAACTCGCCCACCTCGTACAGGTTATGTGCGTCGCTGCCAAACGCCAGGGGCACGCCATGGTCAATACACAGTCGCACGAAGGCGGGATCTGGATCGTTGGTGTGGAAGTTGACTTCAGCGGCTGTTCTGTGCTTCTTGAGGAGGCGTACCGTGGGTTCGAACAGTTCCGACGGGATGCAGCGTCCCGCGCGGCGGAAGACTCTGAAGGGGTGAGCCAGCACCTGAAGGCGGTGGTCCAGGAAGTGTTCCAGTACTGTCAGAAACCGGGCGGCTGCCGATGCGTCAGGGATGGCTGCATTCCGGAGGATGTCGAGGTCGTGGATAGCGCCTAGCCGGAAGGGGAGTGCCTGCGCGTCGTCCGGGTCCAGGATCGGGTCGCCCTGAGCGTCGGCATCGATCTCGATGCCCCATGTTAGCGGGTCGATAGCGTGCTGTCTGAGCGTACCCAGATAGGTCGGCATCCGGGAGTCGCTGGGCTGCGCAGCGGCGATCCCGTGGGTAAAGCACCGGGTGCCGTAATCACTCCGGCTGAAGTAGAGATGACCCGAGTGTTCCGTGAATCTCACGCCTGTCAAGCCGAAATCCTGAGCCAGTTGCAGAGTCAGGGCGACATCCATATTTTCGTTGCAGTAGGCCAGGTGCGTGTGGACGTGAACATCGGTAAGACCACTATCAGCGGGCATGGCCAGCGACTGGCGCTCGACCCGCACGGTGGCGCCCTCGAGGTTCAGGACAAGATAGGAGAAGGGAGACTCGCAGAGCGCGGGGGCTGCGGCAAAGCAGAGGGCACCGCAGAGCAGGCGATCAAAGCCGGCATGGTAGTGGCCGCCAACCGCGAGGGTAATGCCGTTGCTCTCCATATGGCCCACGATCTCTGCCGCATTCACGTAGTTGTAGGGACATGCGTGCAGGCCCGGAGGAAAAAGAGGAACATGTTGCAGCATGATCACCGGGCCCTTCCAGCCGTCACTGCGGACTCGATCCATCCGCAGGATATCCAGGCTGAGGCGGCGCGCGTTGTAACCGGGTTCTTCGGGGTCGACGAACGAGATGCATCGCACGCCGGCAACGTCCAAGACTTCGGGTGGGATAGGAAAGTAGCGAAAGAAGCGATCCGGTGCGCCGTCATGGTTACCGGGCAGCGCAATCCAGGGCATGTGCAGTAGGTCGAGGATGCGCCGCAGGGCGAGGAACTGCCCGTCGGCGTGCGGCGAGGCACCGTCGTTGACGAGGTCACCCAGCACGACGACTAGGTCTGGACGCACAAAGCGGTTCAGACGGTGTACTGCGCGCATGAGCAATAGGTCAGAGATACCGGCCCGGCGAGAGCCGAAGACCGTGTTTCGATCATGGTGGAAGTGCGTGTCGCTGATCACGGCTAGTCGCATGGACAAGACTCTCCTGTTCAGAGGACGCCTCAATATACCCTTATTACGGTTACACTCACGGTTTGCTGGCGAGCGTCGAGGGAGGTGGGGCCACCTGCATGCGCAGAAGCGTTTGTTGACGCTATAGTACCCGTCGTGCTGTCGGCAGCGGACGGCCGCTCTCCGCTTTTGTGCGGTGGGAGGAAAGTCCGGACACCACAGGGCAGGAAGTCCGGTCGAAAGGCCGGATACCACGGACGATATGCCGTGGGAAGGATAGTGCCACAGAGAACATACCGCCCCGAGCTTGTCGAGGGGTAAGGGTGAAAAGGTGGGGTAAGAGCCCACCGCCCCGTCGGGTAACCGCGGGGGCAGGGCAAACCCCTTCCGGTGCAAGACCAAATAGGGAGCAATGATGCGGCCCGCATCGCTCTCCGCTTAGGCGGGGATAAGTTCCGGGTTCCGGTCGCTCAGATGAATGGTCGTCGTCCTGCTGTACGGCAGGATACAGAATCCGGCTTATAGCTGCCGACAGCATCTGTCTCTGATCGCAGCGTCCACCCAGGCGCAGCGATGGGGCTGGTATCGAGTGTTTTCTGCCAGAGCCTCAGGTGAGAGACTAGGTTACGCGGGACCGCTACAGCAGTCCCGTGCCGTGGTGCGTGACCGTTGTGCCGCACGGTGGACCCGAGCGCATGCAACCGGCCCATATTCAGCTTGTGTTCGTTGACGGATTGGGGCTGCCGCCGGAACCCATCAACGAGAGCGTCTACTGCGGATTGCCTGCCTTGGAGCGTTTGTTGTCTCCTGGTTGCTGCGTTCCCTTAGATGCCAGCCTTGGCGTCCTCGGCACGCCGCAGAGCGCGACCGGTCAGACCGCCATCTTCACGGGGAACAACGCCGCCAAACGGCTGGGGCGGCATTGCGAAGGGTTTCCTGGACCGGACCTGCGGGCGCTTATTGAAGCGGGCAGCCTTTTTTCGCGGCTACGTGGGGCCGGTCAACGCTGCGCGTTTGCCAACGCCTATGCCACGCGATCGGGGGACGAACTGCCCCTCATCTTCCGTTCCGTGACGACGGTGATGACGCTCGACGCGCTTGGGGGTACTCGAAACCGCGATGAACTGCTGGCGGGGCAAGCCGTCTACCATGACGTGACGCGTCACACCCTGGCGGCTCTTGGCGTGGACGAGGTGCCGCTCGTGTCGGAGTCTGTCGCAGCCCAGCACCTGCTGTCCATCATGAGATCCGTGGACGTCTGCCTGTTCGAGTACTTCTTGACCGACCACGCTGGCCACCGCGGCTCGGACGCCGAGCGGCGGCGGGTGCTGGAGACGCTTGACGGGTTCCTGGCAGCGTTCATGGGGATCATGAACCCGGTGGCCGAGCTTCTCCTGCTGGTCAGCGATCACGGCAATATCGAGGCGCGCAGCGGGCATCGACACTCGCTGAACCCCGTGCCTTGGTCCGCCTACGGCTGCGGTTCAGTACAAGCACTCCGCGGCATGGCGTCTTTGCTTGATGTGACGCCGAAGATACTGGAGCTAGTCGTCGGCCACTCTTGAAGCCTCGATGCCGCGGGCAAAGTTGGAGCCCTCTGGACGCCACCGCCATCTGTCAACCGCCCGTGCCAGACGCCGGGTGGAACTGGACGCTAGGTATAGTTGAGCGCGCGGCTGATAAATCTGCGTGAGCAAGTGGTGCTGGCGACTCTCCGCACGACTCCCAGATGCACGCGATGGCAGGCCGGTTGTTACCGTTTTGCTTGGTTGTTCTCATCGCGAGGCACCATTCCAACACGTTGTAGAAAAAGTGAACGCCACACTACTGCTAGGGGTTGAGATCGAGAAAAACAACACATATAGTGCTATTCAGTGTCTTGCATATCCTAGGGTCCAGGGTTGGGGCAGGGGGGTATCGCTCCCCTGTGGTTTCTGGTACCTACGATTCGTTGGGTCAGGATTGCGTTCAAGGGTTCTTGGCGCCAGCCGAACGGGGGCGTCAGGCAAGTGGGAGTGTGGTCATGGCAGAGCAACGTGATGCGTTCACTCTGTTCCGTAAACGCGACGGCACTGAGGTGCGTTTCCGGCGGGACAAGATCGAGAGTGCCATCCAGAAGGCGGGTGAAGCGGCGTGCCGCCGAGCCGGTACGGATTTCGAACCTGCCGTTCCGAAGCAGGTGACGGATCGCGTCATCGACCAACTCGACAACCCGCTCTGCGAGTATCACGTTTTTCCAGACAGCCAGGGTCGCCGCATCCCCTGTATCGAAGATGTACAGGACTTGGTCGAGATCACGCTGTCGGAACTCGGCCATGCCGAGGTTGTGGCTGCTTACAAGCGCTACCGGAAGCAGCGCGAGGTGGCGCGCCGTCGCATCCTGGTCCGTGGCCGTGAAGGCGCGCCCAAGAAGCCGGATGTTACCGACCAGAGCCTGTTGCTGGTTGAGTCGGCCTCTTCGAGTATGACGTTGCCCTGGGATCGGGGCCGCATCATCCGGCAACTGCTCGAGAAGACAGATCTATCCGCCGAGATCGCCATCAGTGTTGCCAAGGCGGTTGAGAACCAGCTCATAGCCAGCGACATGAAGCAGGTCAATACGGCACTCATCCGTGAGATGGTGAACAACGAGATGGACGCCCGCGGCTTCCATGAGCAGTTGCGTGATCTGTCGTTGTACCGAGTTCCGCGCGACTTCGTAGAGAGTTTGATGGATACGAAACCTACGGAGAATAGTAATATCGTCAGCAATAACCCGGAGGCGGTCAACCTGGGGCTGGCGGAGATGATTCTCAAGCAGTGGGGGCTGGAGACCATTTTCAGTCCCGAGGTGAAGCGTGCCCACAACACCGGAGCGATCCACCTGCACGACCTCGGCTATCCCCATAGGGTATACTGCTCGTCGCACTCCATCGAATACATCAAGAAGTATGGACTGCGCGGCCTGTCCAACCTGAACACCGAGAGCAATCCGGCCCGGAGCGCGTCGGTGCTGACCGGGCACTTGAACACCTTTCTCGCCTCCATGCAGGCGAACTACGCCGGGGCTTTGGGAATCGCCTACATCAACATCTTCTATGCGCCCTATCTCGAGGGTATGACCGACCGGCAGATTAAGCAGATCGCACAGGAACTTATCTTCAACGGTTCTCAGAATGCGTTCAGTCGGGGCGGACAGACGCTGTTTCTCGACTTCAACATTCACACCGGAGTACCGAAGTACCTGAGTACCGTGCCCGCAATTGGTCCCGGCGGGCGCTACATGCTGCGCCAGGCTGACGGCGTGAAGGTTGAGTTGGATGAACAGCTCCGAGACGACACGGATGGCACTGGCAATAGCCTGATGAACCTCTATCAGCGCGTCCCTGACGGTAAAGACCGACTTGTTCTGCGCGAGCTTTACGACCCTAAGATGGGCGTCTCCTATGATCGCGAGGTCGATCGGGAGCTGGCCGCGCGGGGCGAGTCGATCGTCGTCTACGGCGACTATCTCGCGGAGGCCCGGCGCTTCACTGCCGCGCTGTTACAGGTTTGGGGCGAGGGAGATCGGCTCGGCCGCGTATTCGAGTTTCCTAAGTGCGATTTTCACATCAGCCAGGAGACCTTTGACGACCCAGAGCAGCACCGGATCTTCATGGAAGCCTGCGAACTTGCCAGTCGGAACGGCTCGACGTACTTCATCTTTGATCGCGATGAGGTGACACTCTCGGCCTGCTGCCGTCTGCGCACCACGATCGACGACAACCGGATGCTGCGCCATCCTGAATCCATGCGTTTCTGCGGCTTCCAGAACGTCACCATCAACATCCCGCAGGCGGCATATCGTGCGGCGCGCCACGGGCGCAAGAGCTTTGAGGGGTTGATGGAGGAGGTGGATGCAACCATGGACCTGGCGGTTCAGGCCCATCTTCAGAAACGCGCCAAGATCGCTGTGATGATGAGTGCGCCGGGGCGTCCGCTGTACCAGATCGGCAAGCCCGCCTTGGATGGTCGCCCCTATGTCGATCTCGACAAAGCCACCTACATCATTGGTTTGATCGGCGTCAACGACGCGGTCAAGTTCCTCACTGGTCAGGAACTCCACGAGAGTGTTGCGGCCATGGACCTGGCGCTACGCATCGTGTCACACATGTACTTGCGGGCCAAGAAGCTTACGAAGAAGCACGAGATGAAGTTTACCCTGGAGGAGTCCCCGGCAGAGAGTGCTGCCCGCCGACTTGCCAAGACGGACTTGGTGTACTTCCCGGAGGAGGCGAAGCAGACGGTGAAGGGGGGCGACGAGGACGTGGCCTACTACACGAACTCAGTGCATCTGGCGGCGGATGCGCCGGTGTGCTTGGTGGAGCGCATCGAGAGGCAGGCGATGTTCCACAGCATTATCGAGTCGGGCGCGATCACGCACGCCTTCATCGGTGAGGAACGGCCTTCGGCAGAGGCCATCGCAGAGCTGATGAAGGAGACCTTCTTCCGCACGCAATCCGCCCAAGTCACCGTCTCTCCCGAGTTTACCTACTGCATCAGTTGCGGGCAGCAATCCCGCGGCCTGCTGGAGAAGTGCCCTGCCTGCAATTCCACCCAGGTCATGGGGGAGGCCCGCGTCGTCGGTTACTTCAGCAAGGTCCAGAATTGGAATAAGTCCAAGCGGTATGGTGAACTCGTGGCCAGGCATCGGGGTAACTACGCCATCGAAACCGCCGACGCTCTCGTGGATATGGCAACGCAGCCCGTGTCTTCAGCGGGAGAGTGAACATGACGTCAATGCAGGTAGGATTGGCCCAGGTAGGCGTCGATGCGACCGTGCGTAAGCAGTTCCGAGTAATGGTCTTCGGTAAGACTGGATGCGAGAAATGTAAGGTGCTTAATCGACGCCTTGACCGGCTCTTCGCTGAAGAGTGCTGGCAGGACTTCGAGAAGCAGTACTGCGACGTCGAGACGGAGGAAGGGCTCATCGCCTTCTGTCGGGCTCAGTGCTTGAACCCGAGCCGCATTCCGGCCCTGCTGGTGGCGCGGCGTACGGATGGGGACTGCTATGTACCCGTGCAAAACCTCAGAGCGGATACGGCCGATCCTGTTTGCGGCCGGTCGCACCTGTACCAGTACGTCGGCCTGCAGACGGACTACGGTGAGATTGGCAACGGCCTTATCACCCCTGAGATGATCGAGGCGGTGCTGAACGAGGCGCGTGTGTCCTGACCTCAGGGTGCCCGACCCGGTGGCGGTCGGTGCTGCGTGACCTGGGTGCTGCGACGGGTCCCTGCACGGTCCGGCGCTGATCGGGGAAGAGGACGGACAACGAATGCCGCCAGAGCTCTCGCCCATCTACGCTTCCATGCGTAATCCGTCCTTGGTAGACTTTCCCGGACGCCTGGCGGCGGTGTTCTTCGTGACGGGATGCAACTTCCGCTGCGGCTTCTGTCACAACGCACCCCTACTGGGCTCGGTGAAGGAGGGCTATTCCTGGGATCGTCTCGACGAACTGTGCCAGAAGTTCCGCCGCCAGTGGGTCAAGGCCGTCGTCATCACCGGAGGCGAGCCCTCGCTCGCAGCGAACCTGGTGGAGACTCTGCACTTCTTCCGGGAGCGAGGCTTTGAAGTAAAGCTGGACACAAACGGCTCGCGTCCCAGTGTTCTCGCGCACGCGCTCAGCCTTGTCAGCTTTGTGGCTATGGACGTGAAGTGCAGCCTGCCGCGCTATGGCGAGTTTGTCGGGTTTGCCGACTCCGGGGCCATTCACGACTCCATCCGGTTGCTTCTGGGCTCAACCACGTCCTACGAGTTTCGTACCACCCTTATCGAAGCGATCCACACGGAAGAGGAAGTGTCCGCGATCGGGGAGACGGTCCGCGGTGCCATGTGCTTCGCGGTGCAGCCTTTCATCCCGCGGCAAGACTTGCCCGAGCCAGAGTTGCGGGTAACGCCGCGCACTCGGCCCCAGTTCATACGGCGGGCTGCGGACATACTGCGTCCGTATGTGCGCCGCGTGGAGGTCCGTGGCGGCTGAGCCCTAGACTAGACGCACTCCCGTGTGCGTCGGGTGAGAGTCGGCGAGCTAGCTATCTGACCTGGGTCACATCGCGGCTGGCACCAGTGGCTGCCGAGGTGGTGAGTAGTGCATAGGCTCGCAGCGCCTCAGACACCTGGCGCTCACGCTTCGGTCGCCAGGCCTCCTGGCCCAGTGCCTTCATGGCTCGGCGACGAGCCGACAACTCGCGTGCGGTCAAGCGGATGTTAATGGCGCGCTTCGGGATGTCGATGTCGATGATGTCCCCGTCTTGCAGCAAACCGATCACCCCGCCTTCGGCCGCTTCCGGCGACACATGGCCGATACAGAGGCCCGATGTGCCACCGCTGAAGCGCCCGTCGGTGACCAAGGCACAGACTTTGTCGAGATGCTTCGTCTTGAGGTAGCTGGTCGGGTACAACATCTCCTGCATCCCTGGCCCGCCCTTCGGTCCTTCGTAGCGGATCACCACGACGTCGCCCGCCTGGATGTGGTTCCCCAGGACGGCGTCGACCGCCTGTTCCTGCGAGTCGTAGAGACGTGCTTTGCCGGAGAAGGTCAGGATGCTCTTGTCGACCCCGGCAGTCTTAACGATGCAGCCATCCTTGGCCAGGTTGCCGTACAACACGCACAGCCCACCATCCTTGCTGTACGGGTGCTCCAAGTCGCGTATGCAGCCGCCGACACCATCAAGGTCGGGTGCTGCATAGGTCTCCGCCTGGGCGAAGCCGCGGTTGCAGATGCGCCCGCCTGGCGCTGCCAGGGCACGCGCCAGGGCTGTCGCTGTGGCGGTGGGACGACGGATGTTCTCCTCGGCAAGCTGCTCGCCCATGGTGCGGCCCGAGATGGTCAGGGCATCTCGGTGGACCGCCCCGCCACGGTCCAGTTCGCCCATGATGGCCGGAATGCCACCCGCGTGACTGACGTCTTCCATGTGGTAGTGGGAACTTGGCGCGACCTTGCAGATGCAGGGAACGGAACGGCTGATGCGGTCGATGTCAGCCATGGCAAACTCCACGCCGGCAGAACGTGCGATGGCCAGGATGTGGAGCACCGTGTTGGTAGAGCCCCCCATGGCGACGTCCAGCGCCATCGCGTTTTCAAAGGCCGCTTTGGTTGCGATGGCACGCGGCAGCACGGAGCGGTCGCCGTCCAGATAGTGGCGGCGACACATCTCGACGATCCTCCCGGCCGCTTTCTCGAACAGACTCCGCCGCAAGACGTGGCTGGCCAGGAGGGTGCCGTTGCCGGGATAGGCCATGCCCAAACCCTCGGTCAGGCAATTCATGCTGTTGGCCGTGAACATGCCCGAGCAGGAGCCACAGGTGGGGCAGGCTCGCATCTCGATCTCCGCCAGGTCCTTGTCAGAGACGCTAGGGTCTGCCCCCTGGACCATGACGTCGATCAGATCCAGTGTCACCTCGCCCTTACTGGTCACGGCGCGGCCCGCCTCCATCGGCCCGCCGGCAATAAAGATCGTCGGCAGGTTTAGCCGCATAGCCGCCATCAGCATTCCAGGCGTGATCTTATCACAGCTCGAAATGCAGATCAGCGCGTCCGCCACATGCGCATTGACCATGTACTCCACGCTGTCGGCAATCAGGTCTCGACTGGGCAGCGAGTAGAGCATTCCGTCGTGTCCCATGGCGATCCCATCATCGATGGCGATGGTGTCGAACTCGAGCCCCACGCCGCCCGCCGCATCAATGAACTCCTTCACCATCTGGCCGTACCCGTGCAAGTGTACATGGCCGGGAACGAACTGCGTGAACGAGTTCGCGATGGCGATGATAGGCTTGCCAAAATCCTCCTGCCGCAAGCCATTGGCGCGCCATAGCGAACGCGCTCCCGCCATCTTGCGACCTTCGGTCGTACGCGAACTGCGGTACTTGCCTGGCATGTCGTGCCCCCTTCTTCAGCGGCTTCAATCCCACCGTCCTGCAGACGTCAGCGGTTGCCGATAGGTCGAGGCGCGAGTGCTGTTCGTGCCAACCCCGAAACTGCAATTTAGGCTTGACACGCAGCCCTGTCAATCCAGTCCGGAGGTGGGGGGCAACTACCCCGGGTTCGCCGCCGACTCGATCCGATGGGTCTGACCTGATCCTGGATCCCTGGATGTCCCGTACCACATCCGCACCCCAGGTCACGCACGAGAAGGGCTCCTAAGTCCCACCCCGCGGGTCGAAAGCCGACCCAGCGAACCTGGGCGGCCCTGTCCTGGGGGTCTCCCGCGGTGCGTCGCTGATCTTGAGATAACACTGACGAACTGACGAGGATGCGGCTTGCAGGCCGCCTGAGTCGAGATACAGTACGGTCACTCGCGGCAGTTTTCAGGCTGCCGGTTTGGATACTGAGTCGACCTTGGTTGATTCACCCACCCGGAGAGGTGGCTGAGTGGTCGAAAGCAACGGTTTGCTAAACCGTCGTACAGGGAAACCTGTACCGGGGGTTCGAATCCCCCCCTCTCCGCCAAAGCTAAA
>CAILKC010000235.1 GCA_903834675.1 uncultured Victivallales bacterium
ACGGCGAGACGGCGAGAGGGCGAGAGGGCGAGAGGGCGAAACGGCGAAACGGCGAAACGGCGAGAGGGCGAAACGGCGAAACGGCGAAACGGCGAGACGGGGAAACGGCGAGACGGGGAAACGGCGAGACGGGGAAACGGCGAGACGGCGGACCTCACCCGCCCACCCCGAACCCTGAACACCTATGGATCAAGAAGCCGATACCGAGGCTGGCATACGGGACCTGGTGCGCCAGGATCCGCGACACCCGCGGGAAGCCTACCTGTTCGTCTTTGCTGGCCTGGCCCGAGCCCAGCAGAGGCGCAGCGCCGAGGTCGGCGCCGAGGGCGCTCGGCAGCACGTCCGCGGCCCGGAACTGCTCGAGGCCTTGCGCGACCTGGCCCTGGACGAGTTTGGCCCCCTGGCCTGCCGGGTGCTCGGCGAATGGAACATTCGGCGGACCGAGGACTTCGGCCGTCTGGTCTTCAGTCTGATCGGCGCGGGGCTGCTGAGCGGGACGCCCGAAGACTCCCTGGTGGACTTTGCCGACGGCTACGAGTTCACCTCCGCCTTCGTCGACCCCTTCGTCGAGACCGGCGAGATGCCGACTGACCTGCCCCCGATCACCTGAGATCACCCCGCCCGCCAGGGTCTCCGTTCTGCCGCCCCGAAGGGGCACAAACCGTCAGCCCAGGGCAGCGCCTTGGGAATAGGAAGGTTATGAGTTTGAGCCCTGTAGGGGCGAGCCATCTGCCCTAGGTTCGCGCCGAGGTCAGGAAAGGCAACACGTGCTGGGGTTGTGTGCCATTCTGCTGATTACGATCCTTGCCACCATCATCCCTGGGTACTGCATCCTGGCGGCGTTGCCGCCTGAGGTCCGGGGCAAGTTGGAAGTGGGAAAGGACTCAACCCTGGTGGCCATGGCGTTCTCCTTCATTGCCATTGCCGTGCTGCAACTGATCACCTGGGGGTTGCAGACTCCGCCCGCGCTGACGAATGCAATTCTGTATGCGCTTCTCGTGGGGGGACTCGGCGCATGGTTGCACCGCAATGGCCGATTTACGCGCTGCATGCTGCCGTCGGGAAGCGGCTTCCTGGCCTGGATATTCTTTGTCCTCTACCTGTTTGAACTGCTCATGTTAGAGCCGAGTTACGAGACGGCATTCACCGCGGATTGGGGTCTGTACTACCCCAATTCCGCGGTCTATCTGAACCTCGCCCCGATTTCGGCTTTTGCCGCGGGCATGCGTCTGGATTACCTGGTTCACCGTACCCCGTTTCTTTCCTTGTTCGGGTCCTTCTTCCTCAGTTTGCTTGGTGACGACTATTTCTGCTACCAGATCGTTATTCTGGTGGTCAACTCCTGGGTTTTCTGGATCGTGCGCTTGTGGGCGGGGCTGTTATTCGGAGCGCGGGCGGTTTTTGCTTCCTTGTTATTGCTGCTCGTTTCTCCCGCGGTCCTGCGCTTGGTTTCGACCCCTGAGCCCAAGATGATAGGCACGTTCTTTGTCCTGCTGGCGGTCTACTTCTACGGCCGGACCCGGGCTGCGAATCTGCAGGAGGGACGGTACCTGGGGGTCCTGGCGGCGGGGTTTGGCGTGACGGCTTACATGTGCCATCCTTCGATGCTGTTGTATGTCGGCTGGCTGTTTGTCGATCAGATCTATCTCCGCCTGTGGAAGGGACGAGCCTTGAACCGGGAATTCTGGGGGGGGGCCGTGATGGCCGTCCTGGTGCTGGTCGTGCCGTGGAATGTCTGCATGGGGATGCGACTCGGATGGGCGGCCGTGCTTCACCCGGCAACGACGGTTTCCCAGCCGCTGGCTTTGTCGGCGGGCGGTTACATCATGTCACGGGTCGACATGGTGCTGTCTTCGCTCCTTGTCCCGTTACCGCTGCTGGAAGCGTTGGGGTCGGTGCCTTGGCCGTCAGTGGTTTCAGGGGCGACGGCGGATATGGATATGGACCTGGTGCAACTCTGGGGTAACCTCTGGCTGCGATTCTATCAGCATACCTTCCTGGGCGGTCTTACGCTGGCGGCGAGCGTTGCGACCCTGGCCCTGGGCTGGCGCCACCGCCCGCGCTGGAAAGCCCCGCTCCCCCGACGCCTGGCTTACGGCTGGATGGCCATGGGGGCGCTCTCGTGTGTCCTGGCGCATCTCAGCCTCATCGATACGAAAGGGCAGGCGATTAATCTGATGGCCCCGTTATTCGTGTTGGTTCTATGCTATGCCGGACATGTGCTTGGGCAGGTCAGGCCGTGGATTGCGGTTCTGGTTACGGTCATCTCTATGGCTGAACTGACGGTGGTTCGCTGGCTGATCCCGGTGGTGACGGCGGGATTGCCGACCCG
>CAILKC010000236.1 GCA_903834675.1 uncultured Victivallales bacterium
AGATAGCTCGCCCCTTCAGGGCTCAAACCCATAACCATTCTATTCCCAGGGCGTTGCCCTGGGCTGGTATAGAGCGCCCCTTTGGGGCTGAATACCTCGGCCCATCCTTATTGCACAGGTCGCAAAATCCTGTACAAGGCCGGTACAGGACCGGCCACAGCGTCAGAATAGGCTGCAATTCGCGGGGATGGGAGAGGATGGTGGAGCATATCGGAGTTGAACCGATGACCTCTTGCATGCCATGCAAGCGCTCTAGCCAACTGAGCTAATGCCCCACGGCTAACGCCAAGTCCGAACTTAGCGAGGCGATACAATAGGGCAGCCGACTTGTAATGCAAGCCATGGCTGTGCTAAATTCAGGTCCGGCCCGGTTGAGTGTGACTGTCTGCGTGGTAGCGCACGCGCTGGGGGTTCGGCATACGGGCCGTTGAACGCAACGGTTCAGCAAGCTTCCGTGGAGAGCATTCATGACCCGCAATCTGTGGCTCAGCCTCACGACCAGTTTCCTGGTCGCTCTGTGCATTTCACTGTCGGCCCAAGAGAAGAAAGAGAGGGAACCCAAGAAGAAGGGGCCGGAAGCCGCCGAGTCGGCCGTCAAGGGCAAGGAGAAGGCGGCGGCCGAGGTGGTCGCGAAGGAAGCCGAGGTCAAGAAGCCTGTAGCCAATCCGGAAGACGTCGAGGCTTTCCGCAAGCGCCGGGACCCCGACGCCCTCGAAATCGTGGCGCTCTACCAGGAGGTCGACAAGGGCTACACCGACCTGCGCACTGCCATGAATGTGGCCACGGGCGACGACAAGGAGGCCAAGAAGGCCAAGACCGAGGTCAAGGCACTCGAGAGCAAGGTCAAGCGCCAGCTGCGGAAACTCCAGGATAAGGTGGAGAAGCTTGCCAAGCCTTTCGACAAGATCTACGAAGAGGCCAAGCGCAACTACGACCTGCAACGTGACCGGGCCAAGCAACTCGAAGAGCAGGGCCAGGAGAAGAAGGCGACCGCGTACTATCAGCGGGCCGACCGCTTCACCGGCCAGATGGAGGGCGCCAAACGCCAGGGCGACACGCTCCGCTTCTTCCTCTACTTCGAGAGCGCTGAGGGCCTCGACCTGGGGAACGATGTGGACGACGCGAAGGGTGGCGGCAAAGGCGCCGCCCGGGACGACAAGGGCGGCAAGTAGCGCGAAGGGCTCACTGCCGCCCGCACCTCACACCTTGGCCAGGCGGTACACCCAGACGCCGTCCCAGGTCCGTGATACCTTGACCCCGCCGAAGCGGCGCTCGTTGGCCACGAACTTGGCCAGAATGCCGTCGACTTCCGCCGCCGCCTCTGGCTTTCCCACCGCGGCAGCGGCCGCGCTCGCGGTTCCTAGCCATGGCAGCACCGCCCCGCCGCCAACCCACTGCCGGAGCATGCCATGCAGTGTGGTGACGGCATTGCTAGCCCGCTTATACGCCTCCACTCCGGGCTGGTGAAAGGCGTTGACCCCGATGAGTTCGGCGTAGTAGGCCACCGCCCGTTCGTAGAGGGCGATAAGCAGGCCCAAGGAGAACGGCGTCAGCTCGTCGAGGACGATGTCGATGACCTGACGTCCCTTCGCCGTGAGGGCATTGGCGAGGCCTCGTTTGAAGGCGTGCAGGTAGTCGCCCATGGTCAAGCCTGACTCGATCTCGATCTGGTCGGCGTCCTTCAGCACCTCGATAAAGGTAACAAAAAAGTCGTCGCGGCCATCGTTGAGTTGTTGGATGTAGGCATGGGCATCGGTGCCGCCCTTGTTGCCAAACACGTTCAACCCCTGATTGACCACGCGGCCGTCGAGGCCCCGTTCCTTGCCCAGGCTTTCCATCACCAGTTGCTGCATGTACCTGGCCAGTAACAGCAGTCGGTCGGAATAGGGCACGATGACCATGTTCCGGTCGCCGCGGCCCTTGCCCGCGAGGTACCAGGTCAGGGCGAGTTGGTACGCGGGGTTGTGCCGGGGGTCGGCGTGGCTGGTCAGTTCGTCCATGTGCCGCGCCCCGGCCACGAAGGCGCCGAAGTCAAGGCCCGCAAGCGCGGCGGGTACATGCCCCACAATGTTCGTCTCACTGGTCCGACCGCCGATCGATTCGGCCATCGGAAAGCGCTTCAGCCACCCCGCCGCCTTGGCCTCCTGGTCCAGCCGCGAGTGCTCCTTGGTGATCGCCACCGCTCGAGAGGCAAAGCGAACCCCGGCGGCCGCATAGGCTTGCTCCATGGCCACCGTGTTGTTGCGCGTTTCCTGGGTGCCGCCCGACTTTGAAATGGTCACCACCAGCGTGGTCTGAGGGCGGACCACGGCCAGTACATCCGTCACCCCGGCGGCATCGGTGTTGTCCAGAAAGAAGAGGCGCGGGAAACCGCGTCGGCGCTCGGCGGAGAGTTCATTCCAGTAAGGACCATTGAGGGCGAATTGCAGCAGTTGCGGTCCCAGGGCCGAGCCCCCGATGCCGTTGATGATGACGGCATCTATCCGCGTGCCGTCGCCCGGGATCGTCCCACTCCTCACCCCCTCGGCAAAGGCCTGCACCTCGGCGAAGACGGCCCCCTCGGTATAGGTGCGCCGATCGGTGAAGTGGGTGACCTGGCGTCCCTCATCCGGGTTCTTGATCTCGCCCGCCTCGATACGCCGCATCTCGGCGTGGGCCCGGGCGCATACCGAATTCGGCGGGATGACCTTCCCCCACTCCTGCGGGGTCAGCAACGCGGCGAGCTGATGTCCGTCCAGCGGCATGCCGCGGAGGTCCAGGGAAAAACCGTGGGTCGGGTCGACGAAACCGGGCAGTGGGTGCGCGCTCTGCAAGGTGCTCATGGATCGGGGGCCCTGTCGTTTTCGAGGTCTGGCAATGGGATCGGGCGCGGACTATACTTGCGCGTCGACTCTGGGAACTCATGCCGGGCCGGTACTATAACACGCCTCGGATGGCCTGCCGCCGGCCGCGCCGGGCCCGGGGTCAGGCCGAGTGCCACACAGGTACGATGAGCATTATCCGTGTTCTGTCTCCTGATGTCGCCAATCGTATCGCCGCGGGCGAGGTGATCGAACGCCCGGCGTCGGTGGTCAAGGAGCTGGTGGAGAATGCCTTGGACGCCGGCGCCAGCCGCATCCGCGTCCAGACCAGTTACGGCGGACAACGCCTCATCTCGGTCACCGATAACGGCGGCGGTATGGACCGGGATGACGCGCTGCTGTGCCTCGAGGCGCATGCCACCAGCAAGATCCGCGAGATCGGCGACGTGGGCCAGATCCAGACCCTCGGCTTCCGCGGCGAAGCGCTGCCCAGCATCGCCTCCGTCAGCCGCTTCCTCTTGCAGACACGCCAGCCGGAGAGCTCGGCAGGAACCGAGGTCCTGGTTGAGGCAGGCATTCTCAAGGACGTGAAAGACTGCGGTTGTGCGGCGGGCACTCACGTGCGCGTTACCCATCTTTTCGGCAACCTGCCGGCCCGCCGCAAGTTCCTGCGCACCCCAGACACTGAGGACGCGCACATCCACGAAGTCGTACTGCTCCAAGCCCTGGCCCACCCTGAGGTAGCTTTTGAATACCTGGCTGATCAGCGCGAAGCCGTACGGGTGGCGGCCACGGGCGACGTCGGCACGCGCATCGGGATGCTCATGGGCCGGGATGTTCTCGCGGAGATGTTGCCGGTCGACTACACGGAGGACGGCATTCAGGTGCGCGGCTACGCCGGCAAACCCGGCATCTCCCGCGCCAGCCGCCGCGAACAGCGCATCTTCGTGAATGGCCGCCCGGCCAGTGCCGACGTCGTGTACTTCGCGATCCGCGAGGCCTACACGAACCTCATACTCAAAGAGCGTTTCCCCCCGCTGGTGCTGTATCTCGACCTGGCGCCGGATCAGGTGGACGTGAACGTACACCCAGCCAAGCGGGAGGTGCGCTTTCGCGAAGCGCGGAAGGTCGGACAGGTGGTTACGGCAGCCGTCAGCCGGGCCCTGCGCGGCATGCTCACGCTGGCTCCGGCCGCCCCGCCAGGCAGCGCGTTGGCGGCGCCGCCGGTAAGCGTGGCAACCCCGGCCCCAGCCCCGGCCCCGGCGGCCCAGCCGTTCCGCCTTAATCCCGGCACGCGCCAGCCACGCCTGCCCTTGCAGCAGCTTCCCGCGCTGCCGGCGCCACCGCCTGCCGCCGCGGCAGAGCCCGTGGTCGCGTCGGCACCTCTGCCGCCCACGACCGAGGCCGCGCCCCCGCCCAGCGCGCCCCCGGCGCTGTCGACGCGGCCGCCGGTGGCGCCGTCTCATCCTCCGGTCCCGCCCGCCGGCAACGCCCGCGATGAGATCAGTTCCCTGCGCGTCCAGGGCACCCTGCGCGGCCAGTACATTGTGGCGGAAGGACCCAGGGGCCTTGTGTTGCTGGACCCCGTGGCGGCCCATCAGCGCATCCTCTTCGAACACCTCCTCCGCAATGCGGCCACGTCGCAGGTACTGCGCCAGCAGCTCCTGCTGCCGGTCACAGTCGACCTGGGACCCGACGACGCCCAGCGCTTGCGCGAACACCTCGAACCGCTGGCGCGGCTCGGTTTCTCCATCGACCACTTCGGCGGCAACACCTTCCTGGTCAGCGCCGTGCCCGCCAGGTTCCCGCCCGATAACGTGACCGGATTGCTCCGCGACATCCTTGATGAACTGGCCGAGCGTGGGCGCGTCACTCCCGCCAGTGACGAGGTCCGTATCGCCCGCGCCGCCGCGCGGCATGCGGTGACTTCCCGGCACAAACTGAGCGAACGCGAAATCACGGAATTAATCCGCGACCTGGCCCGCGCCGAGATGCCGTACACCGACCCCAATGGACAGCCGGTGATGGTCAACATTCCCTTTGCCGAGATTGACCGGCGCTTTGGCCGCCGTGACGGCGACTGAACTGCCGCTGCTGCCCCGTCAGGCCCAGGGTTGGACGGGGTGCATACGCCAGAGTATGTTACTCTGCCCAGCGACAGAACGAACAGAGGAACGTGCCTATGAGCAGCACACGCAAGACATGGGCTGTACCGACCGTCTTGGCGATCACGGGGGTGGCGGCCGCAGTGGCGGTATCGTCGGCCTGGGCCCAGACGCCTGAGACGCCGAAACTGATCCCCATCGAGATCACCGCCAGCGATTACACCTTTTCCCCTGAGACCGGACAGGGGCACGGCGAGGGTAATGTCCGCGTCCGCTACCAGGACGTCGCTCTGGACGCCGATGTGGTGGACGTGAACTTCAAGACCCGTGACGTCTCCGCCAAGGGCAACATCCTGCTCAAACGTGGTCCCTTCGAGTGGCGCGGCCCCCAGGTGGCGGGGAACATCGGCACCAAACAGTTCGCCTTTGGCACCTTCGATGTGCGGACGGGCGTCTGGTACGGCAAGGGCAGCGCAGGTTCTCACCTCAGCGACGGGACCGCGCAGCTCGATCACACGAACATCACCACCTGCAACCTGCCCAGTCCACACTACAGCGTCCAGGCTAGTCGCGTGCTGTACTATCCGGATGGTAAGTTCCGGGCCTACAACACCGTCTATCGCGTCGGCAGCGTTCCCATCTTCTACTGGCCGGTCCTCTTTGGCGACAGCAAGGCGGAGGTAGGCAGCATCTCGATTCGGCCAGGCTACTCGAGTGATTGGGGCGCATACCTCTTGTTGGGCCGCACCTGGCAAGTTTCCAAAGAGGTCGAAACGACGGCCCGCCTCGACCTCCGCAGCAAGAACGGCGTCGCCCTCGGCAACGATACCGAGATCCGCACCACCTATTCGCAAACCGACCTTGGCCTCTATGGCATGTACGACCTCGACACGCCGGAAACAACCAGCGGCTACAACCGCCGTTTCAAGGCCGCGGATTGGCGCTACCGGGCCAATCTCTACCATCGGCAGGAACTCGACCAGCGCCTCACGCTTCGCGCCAACGTCGATGCCCTCAGCGATATCGATATGCTCGAGGACTGGTATCGCCGCGAGTATGCCCGCGACCCTCAGCCCAGGACCTTCGCCGACGTGGCCTATGACGCCCAGCGCTTCAGCCTCTCCCTCGGGGCCAGCCCGCGCCTCAATGACTTCTATACCGTCGTCGAGAAACTGCCGGAACTACGTCTGGAAATGCCGCGCCAGAAGCTGGTCAATGCGTGGCCGTTGCTGTACCAAAGCTCCACTACCGCCGGCGGCTACCGGATGAACTGGCGCGATTTCGATCTGGCACGGTTGCCATTGACCCTGACCGACCCCGAAGACTACGACTCCCTGCGGCTCGACACCCTGCATCTGCTCTACCTGCCCATCTCGCTGGCGGACCGCATCCAGGTCGTCCCGCGCGCCGGGGTCCGACTCACCTCTTACACCGATAGCAGCCAGACCGCGATCGAACCGGCGGACCTGGAGGCGCTCTACCAGGTCGACGACCCCTACCGCTGGCATACGAATACCGCCATCCTGAAGAATTACGACGACCGGGGCGGGTCTCTTACCCGTGTGGCTGGCGAACTCGGCCTCGAGGCGTCCACCAAGTTCCATCGCCTCTGGCCCGATCTCACCAATGAGACCCTCAGGATCGAAGGCCTGCGACACATCCTCCAGCCCTATGTCAACTACACCTTCGCCCCCGATCCCAGCGAGGATCGCGAGCACCTCTACTTCTTCGACGAGATCGACCGCCTGACCGCACAGAACTTCGTGCGCGTCGGCCTCGACCAGCGCCTCCAGACCCGCCGCAACCAGCGCATCTACACCCTGGCGCGCGTCCAGAGCTACGCGGATTTCCATTTTGACCATGCCGACCACAACAACCAGGGTTACGACGGCTTGGGCGACTTCGGCAATAGGATCGAGTTCACTCCCCATGATGCCTTGAAGACCTGGGTGACCCTGGTTACCGACCTCGATCAGATGGATATACGCCGCGCCGAAACCGGTTTGCAGGTTGGCCGTAAGGACGGTATCCGCTTCTCCCTGGCCTACATCTACCGCGACTCCTACTACCCCCAGAGCACCTACTCCATGGGCAGTACCTTGGTCGACCTGACGGGCGAACACGGTTACCTGGTCCGCAATTTCGGCGCCACCCAAACAGCGGTCGGCGAAGTGTGGTTCCCGATCTCGGAGAAATGGTCCGGCCGGGTCCGCCTGGAATACGACCTCGAGGAGACCGAACTCGCTCGCCAGGTCTACGAACTCATCCGCGACATGCACTGCTGGGTGGGCTCCCTGGCCTTCTCCGAGGACAATGGCGACTACCGCATCATGCTGATGCTCTACCTGAAAGCCTACCCGAACATCAAGGTCGACGTCGGGAGCTGACCCGCCCAGCCGGCCACCAGGCTTAGGTAAGAGCAGGCTCCACTGTCAAGGCAGGATACGAGACCATGCCCGTTCCGCTGCTTGACCTGAAGGTCCAGTACGCTTCCATCCGTGACGACGTCCGGCGCGCCATCGACGAAGTCTGTGACTCCCAAGGCTTCATCCTCGGACCCAAGGTGACCGAGCTGGAACAGCGCCTGGCCGCCTACTGCGCGGTGCCGGCGGCCTGCGGGGTTTCCTCCGGCTCCGACGCGCTGCTGCTCTGCCTGCTGGCCGAGGGCATCGGCGCCGGGGACGAGGTCATCACCACGCCCTACACGTTTTTCGCCACCGCCGGCGTCATCCATCGGGCCGGAGCCCGTACGGTGTTTGTCGACATTGACCCCTTGACCTACACCCTCGACCCGGCGCAGATCGAGGCGAAGGTGACCCCCCGGACCAAGGCCATCATCCCGGTTCACCTCTACGGTCAGTCCGCCGACCTGGACCCGATTCTGGCCGTGGCCAGGAAGCATGGTCTGCTGGTGATCGAGGATGCGGCCCAGGCGATCGGGGCCGAGTACAAAGGTCAGCGCGTCTGCAGTCTCGGCGACTACGGCTGCCTGAGTTTCTTCCCGAGCAAGAACCTTGGCGGCTTCGGCGATGCCGGCATGGTGGTCACCCGCGATGCCTCCCGCCTCGACACCCTGGTCAAGTTCCGTAACCACGGCATGGCGCCGACGTACTACCACGCCGTCGTCGGCGGCAATTTCCGCCTCGATGCGCTCCAGGCCGCGGTGTTGCTGGTGAAATTGGCCCATTTAGATCAGTGGACCGCGTTGCGGCAGCAGAATGCGGCGCGCTATCAGGAGCTCTTCCGCGCTAGCCCCGCGGCGGCGCGGGTGGGCCTGCCGGTGCAGGCGCCATGGGCCACCCGGCACGTCCAGAACCAGTTTGTGATCAGAGTGTCGGCCGAGCGTCGGCAGGCGCTTTGGGACGGCCTCAAGACCGCCCAGATTGGCTGTAATGTCTATTACCCCGTGCCATTGCACCTGCAGGAGTGTTTCGCGGCGCTCGGCGGCCGGCCGGGCGATTTCCCGGAGAGCGAACGCGCCTCTCGTGAAACCCTGGCGCTGCCGATCTATCCCGAACTGACGGCGGCGCAGCAGCAGCTCGTGGTAGACACGGTCGCGTTGCTCCTTGCCTAGGGCCGGCCGTTCGTCTATGGCCAATAACAAGAGCAGTATTGCCGCGCTGTGGCGGTTGTTTTGGACCTTCGGCAAAGCCTACCGTGGGCATATCGCCATCGGCTTCCTGACCGGCATCCTGCTCGGCGGCGCCGTGTTCGGCATCCTCAAATCCTCCGTCGCCCTTCTCCGGCCTTTCGACCTCGGGACGCTCAGTTCCAGCCACCGGAACCAGCCCTCGGCCCCGACCGTGGGGTCGGCCAGCGTCGGCAACCCAGCTCTCGGCACCGCCAAGGCGTCCCGAACGCCGGCCGAGACCGGCCCAGACTGGCTCGAAGACGGGTTCAAGTGGAGCGAACGTCTCGGTCTCGGCCACATCGAGCGCGACCAGACCCTGAATCTGCGCCTCCTGTCCTTCGGTATCGCTCTGATGCTGAGCTTCGTCGTCCTCCGTCTGGTCGCCATCGTCCTGAACAACTACTGCCTGCGCTGGCTGGGGGCACGCATCGTCGTCGACCTCCGCACCGCCCTGCTCGCCTCTCTGCACCGCCAGAGCCTCAGTTTCTTCGGCCGTCAGGACATTGGCCAACTCATCAGCCGCTGCACCTACGACACCGCGCGCATCGAGGGGGGCATCGCCAATAGTATCGTGGATCTGTCGGGGGCGCCGTTCGTGATCGCCGCGACTCTTTTCTTCGGTGCGAGTTATGCCTACAAGAATGATCTCGGGCGCATGGCCCTCTTCTTTGCTGTGGCGGCCCCGCTGGTCATTGTGCCGCTGCTCATCACCGGCCGCTGGGTCAAGCGCTACTCGCGCCAGGCCCTGCGCCGCGTCTCCGTACTGGTTTCCCTTTTCCAGGAGAATCTGACCTGCATCCGCGTGGTCAAGGCCTACAACACCGAAGAGCAGGAACAGGAGCGTTTCCGCCAGGACAGCGAAACCTACTTCCGGGCGGTGAAGAAGGCGATCGTCGCCGAGGTGCTGATGGGCCCGAGTCTCGAGCTGGCGGCGGCCTTTATCGCCTGTTTGTTCCTGGTGCTCTGCTACCTGCAGGGAATGCCGATCGTGCGCATCGTCCCCATGGCTATGGCCGGCTACTTCATGTACAAGCCGCTCAAGCAACTGGCCAAGATCAACTCGGTCGTGCAGCGCACCGCCGCCGCCGCTGACCGGGTTCAGGAACTGCTGGACACCGATACCAGCCTGCCCCTGCCGGCCCATCCGGTGGTCATCCCGGCCTTCCGCGAGCGCGTCGTCTTTGAGCACGTCGACTTCCGCTACGATGCCGACGGGAACCAGGTGCTCCACGACATCCAACTCGACGTCCCCCGCGGCAGCGTCGTGGCCTTCGTCGGCGAAACCGGCTCCGGCAAGACGACCATCGTCAACCTGCTGGCACGCTTCTACGACCCCAGTACCGGCCGCATCCTCATCGATGGACACGACCTGCGCACTCTCGATGTCAAATCCCTCCGGTCCCTGATCGGCTTCGTCACCCAGGAAACGCTGCTGTTCAACGACACCATCGCCCGGAACATCGCCTATGGCACCCCCGGGGCCACGCCCGCCCAGATTGAGGACGCGGCCCGCAAGGCGAATGCCCATGACTTCATCGTCGCCGAAGCCGAAGGCTACGAGCGCAATGTCGGCGACAAGGGTATGCTCCTCAGCGGCGGCCAGCGCCAGCGCCTCGCCATCGCCCGGGCCATCCTCAAGAACCCGCCTATCCTTATCCTGGACGAAGCCACCAGCGCCCTGGATACGGCTACCGAACAGCTCGTCCAGGACGCCATCAATCGCGTCATGGTCGACCGTACCGTGTTCGCCATCGCGCACCGGCTCAGCACGGTCCGTCACGCCAACAGCATCTGCGTGCTGGACAAGGGCCGTATCATCGAGCGCGGCACCCACGCTGAACTCTACGCCCAAGCCGGTCGTTACCGCCAGCTCTGCGACCTGCAATTCCGTTGAGTCGGCGCAGCCAGCCCGGCGTGACCGCCGAGGGTGGGCGGACATCCTGAAGAGGGAGACACAGAGACATGTCTGAACCCACCACCGACGACCTCTCCCCGCAACGCTGGAGCCTCGATGGCGCCTGGTCACTCGCCTTCGGCCCCGATGCGGCCCTGGCCCCCGCCGATCCCGCCGCCCTGGCTCGGGCCGACTGGCAAACCGTGCCCGCCATCGTGCCCGGTAACGTCGAACTGGACCTGGTCCGGGCCGGACTGCTGCCGGAGCCCTTCTACGCCGCCAACATCGAAGCCCTGCGCCCCCTGGAATTCTACCAGTGGTGGTATCGCCGCCAGTTTCCCAGCCCCGCCTGCCCGCCCGGGTCGGGCCTGGAGCTCGTCTTCGAGGGGCTCGATTGCTTTGCCACCGTGTGGCTGAACGGCGTCCGCCTCGGCGACTCCGCCAACGCGCTGGTGACGCAGCGCTTCGCGGTCGGCACTGCCCTGGCCGCTGCCGGTCAGACCAACGAACTCGTGGTGCGCCTGCGCTCCGCGGTCAACGCCGTGCGCGACATCCCGCTGGGCCCTCGCGATGCGGCGCAAGCCCATGCCTACGACAGCCTGTGGGCCCGCAAGCCAGCCCATGCCTACGGCTGGGACATCATGCCCCGGGCGGTCTCCGCCGGCCTCTGGCGCCCGGTCTACCTTGAAGAGCGCCGGGCGACGGAGCTCACCGAGGTCTTCATCCTGACCCGCTCGGCCGATGCCTCCCAAGCCCGGCTGGAGCTGAGCGCGCATTTTCGCACCGACGCGGTCGCCCTCGAGGGCTTCGAGCTACGGGTTACCGGGCGCTGTGGCGAGTCTGTCTTCGAGGCCCGTCAGCCACTCTATTTCACCTCGACTCGGCTCTCCATTCAGGTCTCCGCGCCCCGGCTCTGGTGGCCACGCGGCTACGGCCCGGCTGATCTCTACGACACCCGCGTCGAACTCTGGCAGCATGGCCGCCCCGTCAGCCGCTGGACCCGCCGCCTGGGCATCCGCACGGTCCGCCTCGACCGCACCCCGCTCTGCACCCCCGATCATCCCGGTCGCTTCCAGTTCTACCTCAATGGCGAACGCATCTTCTGCAAGGGCTCGAACTGGGTTCCCGCCGACGCCTTCCACAGCCGTGATGCGGCCCGCATCCCGGCCATGCTGGCGCTCTTCGCTGATCTGGGCTGCAACATGGTCCGCTGCTGGGGCGGCAACGTCTACGAGCCTCACCTGTTCTACGATCTCTGCGACCGCGATGGCATCATGGTCTGGCAGGACTTCGCCATGGCCTGCGCCGCCTACCCGCAGGAGTCGGCGTTCCAGGACGCCCTGCGGCGCGAGGCTGACTGGGTGGTTCGCGAGCTTCGCCAGCACCCCTCCATCGTGCTCTGGTCTGGCGACAACGAGTGCGACTGCGGCTACGTCGGCTGGTGGGGCGTGCCGCAGGATCCGGCGCAGAACCGGCTGACCCGCCAGGTCCTCCCCGAGGTCGTCGCCAGCCTCGACCCAAGCCGACCCTACCTGCCCAGCTCCCCCTATGTCTCCCCCGAGATGTTCGCCCGCGGCGGCGATCAGCATCTCGGCCCGGAACAGCATCTCTGGGGACCGCGGGACTACTACAAGAGCGACTACTATGCCCGCAACACCGCCTGCTTCGCCTCGGAGATGGGCTACCACGGCTGTCCCAATGTCGCCTCCATCCGCCGCTTCATCAGCCCCGCCGCCATCTGGCCCTGGAAGGACAACCACGAGTGGCTGGTCCACAGCACCGATCCCATGATCGGCGTCTCGACCATTCGCTACCGCATTCAACTCATGGCGGACCAGCTCATGGAAGTCTTTGGACTCATTCCGACCGAGCTCGACGCCTTCGCAGTGGCCTCGCAGATTGTTCAGGCCGAGGCTAAGAAGTTCTTCGTCGAAATCTTCCGCCAGCAGAAATGGCGTACCAGCGGCATCCTCTGGTGGAACATGATCGACGGCTGGCCGCAGTTCTCCGATGCCGTCGTCGACTACTACTTCAGCCGCAAGCTCGCCTACCACTATCTCAAACGCGTTCACGCTCCCGTCTGCATTATCGTCAGCGAACCGGAGAGCTGGAACTGCCGGGTCACGGCCTGCAACGACTCCCGCGAGCCGGTTCAGGGCCGCTTCAGCATCCGCGACGCCGATGGTGGCGAGATCGTGCTGGCCGGAGCTCTCGCCCTGCCGGCCAACGCCAATCTCGGCCTCGGGCGCATCCGGGCGCCCCGCGGCGTACAGAAGCTGTTCCTCATCGAGTGGGAAGCCAACGGCAGTCGCGGGGTCAACCACTACCTGCTCGGCACGCCGCCTTTCGACCTGGAGTGCTACCGTCGCTGGTTGCCGCAGATCGCCGCTCTGGATGGTAGCTTCGATGCCGCCCAGGTAGGACAGTGAGGGCGTGCGGCAGTACGTCTGGAAAAAGGAGTCTGATCATGCGCCACCTCGAGATCGTCTGTCGAAGCGCCACCCGCAGCCTGCTTGCCGTCGCCCTTTTTTGGGTCGTTGGCCTGCGCGCCGCGGACCAGGCCAAGGCCCCAGCCGCCGCCAAACCCGAGGTCAAGGCGCTGCTCGACCGGGCCCTCGGCGACTGGGATGACCCGGCCCAGAAACAGGCCGTCCTGCGCGAACTCGATGAGGTGTTCCCTGCCCAGTTGGCAGAACTCCAGGTGGTCGCCGAACGCGACCGCGACGAAGCCAACGAGATGACCGACCGGCTGCTCGAGCAAGCCGACCACCTGGTCGACCTCAAGAAGGACAAGCCCCGCGAGTATGAGCGGGCCGTCCGTGCCTGCCGTCTCGAAGACGAGTGTCTCGGCCTGGCCCAGAAAGCGCGCGCCGCCCAGGGAGCGGCACGTGAACCCCTGGTCGCCAGCCTGAAGCTGAAGCTCGCTGAGGCCTTCGATGTCAAGCAGCAGGCCTTGGAGCGCGAGCTTGCCACCAAAGAGGCCGACCTGGGGGAGCTGCGCCGTCGCGTTACCAAACGCATGGAAGGCCGCAACCAGCTTATCGAACAGCGCACCCTCGACCTGCTCGGTGACCGCGAGGCCAAGTGGTAGGCCCAGACCGCCTCACCTGGCGGAAGCACGAGTGAGCCCTTGGCGACGGGACCGACCCTGTAGCGCTTGGCTCGCTGAGGCCGACGCCGGGCGCAGCCTCAGACACCCTTACACGGCTGCTCGGAACGTCGAGCATCAGCGGCGCGAAGAGCTGAGCGTCCGCCTGCTTGCTCTTGTTCGGCTTGCTGTCCTCTGCCCATAGTCGCCATTCAGCAGCCCACGGAATGACAGGTCCTCGTCAAGATCCGGCCTGTGGAGGCCATAGGGGGACACCTCAATGTGGTTCAGTTGGGTGGGAGTGCCCCGTGCAAGTCGGGGATTGTCGGCAACCGGGAACCGGACCTCCACCCCGCTGTCCATCGTGACCACGATGTGGCCGTCGTGGAAGACGGCGAGTCTCACGGTGTCAACCAAGGTGCTCATACCACTTCTCCACGATCAGCGGCCGGTGTTCCTTGGCAAGCCGCTGGGCTTTTGACAACTCGCTGACCTTCATGTTCTGGGATCCGGTGCCGTTCCCACAGAAGGAATTGGATCCGGTGCCGTGATCCGGTGCCGTGATCCGGTGCCGTGATCCGGTGCCGTTCCCACAGAACGCATTGCCTCAAACGTGATCCGGTGCCGTTCCCACAGAACGCATTGCCTCAAAGGCATTAGCTGCTGACTTAGTCGCTTCTGCAAACCCTTAGCAGTGTTTTCGATGGCCCGAAACCGCTGGTAGGTCTTCCATGCCTCTGGTTATGTTGCGCGCAACATGAGGCGAGGTCTGGTCTTCCGATCTCATACTTTGTGCCGCTGCCGCAGGCACCCAAGGAGGAGCAGCAGGAAACGTGGGGGGGCGTATGTTCGTAAGGGCGGTTTTCCGTGATCTAAAACAGCCGACAAGGTGCTATTCTTCTTCTAGTGTATCACGCAATATGCTAATAACCATTATCTTCTGTGGGAACGGCCCCGGCGTAGTACCATTATCTTCTGTGGGAACGGCCCCGGCGTAGTCGCCTTCCAGGTGGCTCCCTGACCGCCTGCTTCGCCATCCACTCAATGATGGCAGTTGCGTCGCCTTGCGGAACAGGGTGGGGCGGCGCAGCAGACGGCTGGACTCCCGCTTCCCGTCAAGCCGCCGACGCCCT
>CAILKC010000237.1 GCA_903834675.1 uncultured Victivallales bacterium
CTCATTCCCAGGCCGCGCGCAGCCCTTCGGCGGTCGCGTCCAGGGCCTCGGGAACGACGCGGAGGTCGGACAGAACCGACATGAAATTCGTGTCGCCTTGCCAGCGCGGCACCACATGCCCATGGACGTGATCGGCCAGCCCCGCCCCCGCGGCTTCGCCGAGGTTGAAGCCGAGGTTGAAGCCCTGCGGCGACATCAGCCGGGTCAACACCACGGTGCTTCTGGTCATCAGCCCCATCAGTTCGTTACGTTCCTGGTCCGTGAGCTCCGCCAACCCCCCGACGTGACGGTACGGGGCCACCAGCAAGTGCCCCGAATTATAGGGGAAGTCGTTGAGTAGCACGTAACAGCACTGACCGCGGTAGACGACGTGGTCAGCCGCAGTGACGCGCGCGCCCTTATCACACAGGAAACAGGCGTCGGCCTTGGGTCCCCGAATGTACTCGATACGCCAAGGCGCCCAGAGTGGCCGCGGGTGGGAGGTAAGGTGCGATTGTCCGATCACGGCTGCGGTCTCCGCCAGATCAACTCACGGACTCTCTCCACGGCGGAACTCGTGCATATTCCCGCCGAAGCCGACGGCACCATAGCGGTCACGCGCCAGCCTGGCAACCTGAGCGACGGCAGCGGCAGGGCTCCAAAAGGGTTCTGCAAGAGCCTCGACCAAACTAAAGTGACCAGGAGCGCGTGCATTCTGCCGAACCCGCGCTATAGTAGGCCTCGGTCGGAATTCGAATGAGCATCGTACGGGGTATGAGCTGCACTGTTACGCGTCTCCCGCATCGTTCCTGCCATCGTCTTGCCGCCTAACCGGTCCGGAAAAAACAGGCCTTTCCAGTGGACCCGGGAATTCAGAGGTAGGCCGGAACACAGTCAGGGAGATTGAAGCATGGGTAAGAAGCTCTACGTCGGAAACCTCAGTTACGACACCACCAGCGCCGACCTCAAGCAGATGTTCGCGGCGCACGGGTCCGTCATCAGCGCGGATGTCATCATGGACCGCGATGCCGGCCGTAGCAAAGGGTTCGGCTTCGTCGAGATGAGCACGGAAGCCGAGGCGCAGTCCGCGATCTCCGCCCTCAACGGGCAGGATCAGAACGGCCGGGCGCTGACCGTCAACGAAGCCAAGCCCCGCGAAGAGCGGCCGCGTGGCGGCGGCGGCGGTTTCGGCGGCGGCGGCGGCGGCGGCGGCCGTCGGTACTAAGCCACTCGCTCGGTACTAGATTGTGAAAGAAGAGGGAGGTCGCCTTCGGGTGGCCTCCCTCTTCTCTTTCGTGGCACGGGCCTCATTCCGCCTCTGCGCAGACTATTTGTCGCTGGGTCTATTGCTTTCCCGGCGTCCGCGCTAGATACTGCCCCCCGTCGAGCCCAAGTTGTCGTTATCAGCGGACTGGACCCCGGCCCGAGTGGCCGGGTCCGACACGGCGACACCGGGAGTGTCTCAACAGCATCGAGAAGAAGGAGTGCAGTCGTGAAAAACATGTGGAAGCGTCTCCGTCCGTTCACCCTGATCGAACTGCTGGTGGTGATCGCGATCATTGCGATCCTGGCGGGCATGTTGCTGCCAGCTCTGGCCCAGGCCCGTGAGAAAGCACGCCGCATCAACTGCACCAGCAACCTCAAGCAGATCGGCCTGGCCATGAAGATGTACAGCGACGACTTCAAGGAGCGCTACCCGGACGGCGAGAAGACCGATGTGGTGGGCCCGATGTCCATGAAGACCGGGTTTGCC
>CAILKC010000238.1 GCA_903834675.1 uncultured Victivallales bacterium
CCCGAGCCCCGAAGGGGCGCAATAGCCCCCCGCCTCAATCCCACACGTAGCGTTCGTCGTGGGCTATCTGATAGCGCTCCAGAAAGACGCTGGATACCCGGAACCAGGCAGGGGATTCGATCCTTGGTGCTGAAGATCAGATGCACCAGAACCCGGGACCGTGATTGCAGCATAACGCGGCTCCCGCTATCGCGACCCTTCAGGCCGCACCAACCGTGCCCCATCATACCCAGGCCGCTGGCCTGGGCTGAGGGATGCCGGCCCTTTGGGCCTCGGAACCAACGGCGCGATAGCCCCCCGTGATGCCGCCGACGCAGCGGCGCCCTCCAACGCCCGGAGCCGCGGCGGACGAGGGGCGGAATGGGAAGCGCCTTGACACAAACCCCTACGGAACTGACCTGCGCGCGCAACGCCGCCAGAGCGAACCCGGGCGCCGGGCGCTTCCGGCGCGGGCTCGGGGGCTGCGGTCACGCTTGCTTCAGGGGCGAGGGAACGGTTTCCGCCGCGGTGGCCGGAGGCAGCCAGCGCTCCGGGGCTTCGGCCAGCGTCTGCCGCGACACCGGTTTGACGACGTGGTCATCCATGCCCGCCGCGATATAGCCGTCAGGGCGATGACGGGGATGCGGGAATTAAGGACGGCGGATTCGGGCTGGCGGATCCGGCGGGTGGCCTCGATCCCGTCCATTTCGGGCATCTGGATGTCCATCAACACCAGGGCATAACCGACGCGCGATATGGCGGCAGAGGGCCGCGGACGCGGCCCGTCGACGCCGCGGTGACACTCCACGTGGACAACCACGCCAGGCAGAGACATGCGGATCACGGTCTCGAGTCACGGACACTACGTCCCCGCCGCGTCATGGTGCGGCTCCTTTCTTCGCCGCCGCCTGGAGATGCAGCAGGCCCGCATTCCAGACCTGCCAGGTCGGGCCCGTGCCTTGCCAGACAGCCCAGATGTCCACCGGGGCCAGGGGGCCCTTGGAGCCGGCTGCTGGCTGGGTGCCGGGCTTGAGTACGCCGAGGTTGACGCAGGCGGACATCGTCGTGGCAGGGCCAAGGCAGACCGCGCTCAGCGGGATCTGCCACTCGGCGGTCCAGCGGCCGGGCTCGCCCTTGGCGGCGTACTGCACGGCGCCGCGCAGCCCGGCGGCACGGGTTGGCGGCAGGTCGGCGATGGTGATGCTGTCGAACTGGCCGGCACAGTCGCCAACGAGATAGAAAAGCGGTCCGTGTGGTTTCTCCTTGGGCCACCAATCCGGGGCGCTCTTGCCGAAGGGTCCTTCAATGATGATTTCCGCCATGTCGATGTCCTGCCACCACGAACCGCCGTGCGGGGGTTTCGGCTTCGGCGTCTCGCCGGGGTTGAGTTCGTTGAGCAGGGCGACATAGAGGCAGTCGCGATCATAGCGCAACCAGACGTAGGTGGGGTGGGCCTTGGTGGGCGCGTTGGCGGGATTGCGGGTCAGGACGGTGGCCTCCGCCTGGTCGAGGCCATCCCATTCGGCCGGATCGAGGCGGCCATCGATGGTGATGGGAGCCGTGGCCTGGCGTGCCTGGCAGACGGGCATCTGCGTCGTCGGCAGGCGCTTGATGGCGTCGTCCTCGAGCCGGCGGGTTTCGTACAGGCCGCTCTCATGCTGCACGGGCCAACTGGCGCGTAGGGCATCGTTGTACAGGCCGATCTGGTCCAGCGGCAAGGGCTCGAAGTCACAGGCGGCGAGCACGGGGGCGTCGGGACGGAGGCTGAAATCACCCTGGTCGGGATCGTGCGCAAAGCCCGGGTCGCCCGTGGTCCAGTTCTGCTCGATCCGGGCCAGGCCCCGGGTGCGGTCCGAGCCCAGGACAAAGGTCTCGCATGGGTAGGCGATGTTGCGGGCGACCACGTTGCCCTGCAGGAAGACGCTGGTGTCGGGCGCCCGCGGGGGGAAGCTGGTCAGGCGCGGGTAGCGTTGCGCCCAGATGGGATTGGCCGCGGCTTTGGCGAGGTAGGTGTCGATCGCGAATCGGGGGGAGGTGTTTGCCACCCCGTAGAGGTAGGTGCGATCCGCCAGGTTCACCCCCGTGAAGCAGCGCTCGAAGAGGTTGTTCTCGACGCGGTTATCGCAGGCTCCGAAGAAGACGGCGCCGTCGCGGGCGTCGAAGCGCTGGAAGATGTTGCCGTAGACGGTGATGTTGCTGTTGAAGCTGTCGATGTAGATGCAGCGGCGCGAGTCGTTGGCCACCTTTCTGAAGGTCTCGTTGTGCGGCAGGTCGTGCCAGTAGTTGTAGCGCACCACCTGGCCGAGTTCGAGCAGGGAGCCGACGGCCGGCTCGTTGTACATATAGTAGGCCCCCGCATCGCCAGCCTCATGGCAGACATCGTGAATCTCGGAGTATTCCACGACATTGTCATTCCCCTGCACCAAGAAGGCCTGGTGCGGGGCATCGTTGACCAGACAATGGGAGACGCGGCTGCCGACGCCCTTGATGGCGACCCCCGGCTGGTAGCCGACGCGGTTCCAGCGGGCGAAGTGGTGGATGTGGCAGTTCTCCACCACATGCCCGGACGGGATCAGGTCCTGGCTGTTGCCGCCGTTCAGTTTGATGCCCGCATCGCCGAGGTGCGCCAGGTCGCAGCCGACTACTTCGTGGCCGGTACCGCCGTCGATCTGCACCCCGGTCACCCCGAAATTGCGGATGACGCATCCCGCCAGCAGCACGCTTTCGCCACCCTTGATCAGCACGCCATGCTGTCGGCCCGCCTCCAGCGTCAGGCCGCGTAACACCACGTGCGCCGCGCCCTCGAGCCGGACCAGGGGCTTCTCCAGCACGGACACCAACGCTTCGCCTTGGTCGATAGCGGTCGGTGGCCAGAAGAACAGCACCCCGCTGCTGCGGTCCAGATACCACTCCCCCGGCGCGTCCAGTTCGCAGAGCAGGTTGATGCCTTGGTAGGGTGCGCCGAGGGCGAATTCGCGGGTCTTCAGCTCGTAGGGTGTCTTGCGGTTCCAGTCGACGCGAATCTGGCGTTTCTGCGGGTCGACGTTGGCGACTTTCATATAGGAACCGAAGAACAGGTACTGCCAGCAGCCGAACACCCAGGCGTCGGGCTCGTTGGCCCAGGGGTCCTGGCGCGGGTTGGTGTACGAGAAGACGTCGCTTTCCTTGGCGACCGTTCGGCCATCCCCCGCAACGGTCTCCTGGCCGCGGAGCTCGACCGTGGCGAAACGCTCGCTCATCTTGCGCGTGTCATTGGGCCAGCGCGCCAGCGACATGGGCACACCGTTGAAGAAGAGCTCCAGGTGGGCGGCGGCATCTGGATCGTAGGTCCCGCCGATGCTCTGCCCCCGTGGGCGCAGGCTGCCGAGGTCCGTGATCCCGGCGGCCCGGAGATCGACCTGGCGCACGTGCTGTTGTGCCGCGGCCGGAATACGCTGTTTTCCCACCGGGTCGGTCAACGGCGCGAAGCCGCTCAGCGCCCGGCCGCCGCGCAGAATCGGCGTCTGGCCCGACCCGGCCTGGTAGATGACCGGCGCCGTAGCCGTGCCCGAATCCTCGGCGGTCAGCACGAAGGAGTCCGTCTCCCGCGGGTAGACGCCGCTGTTCAGCATGACGGCCACCCCGCCGTTGGGCAGCGGGCCGGCCTTCCGCAGCTCGCGGACGGCGTCCCGGGCGCGCTCGAGGGTGCGGAACGGGCGCCGCTCCGTGCCAGCATTAGCGTCGTCGCCGTCCGGCGCCACGAACAGGCGCAGGGCGGGATGCGCGAGGCGGTCCAGGCGGCGCTGGTTCTCGTCGTGGTACGGCGCGCCATCGGCGAGCGTATCGGTGTCGCGCAGGCGCTCGACCGCCTCGACTCGGAAGGCCTCGTGTTTGGCCACAAAGAAGTCGCGGGTCTTCCCGTAGGCCGTGCGCGCCGCCGTGTACTGTTTCGCGTCCCGATCCAGATCGCCCAGGGCCAGCATGGCACGAGCGCGGTGATGAAGCGCGGCCGACTCGTCGCTGGCAAGCTCGGTGTACGCTTGCCGCGCCTCGGCGAGACGCTTCTCTCGGGTGAAACTCTCGGCCACTCGCAGCCGGGCCACGGACCTGGCCGTGATGAAGGCCGGCGAATCGTTACAGCCCGACAAGGCCAGCAGCGGCGCAAATTGTCGGCGGTACGCCTCCTCGTCCTTGCCGCGCGGGCTGGCGGGTGGGGTCATCTGGGTGACAAAGCGCGTGAGTTCCTTCCTGAACTCGAGGTCGGGATCGCCCAGGCTTTGCAGCAGCTCCGCCGGCAAGGCTGTGCCAAAAAAGCCCACGTCCGCGATGTCGAAATCGAGCACGCCCGCGCCGCTGTCGCATTCGCCGAGGCGGAACCAGCTGCCTACCGGGCCGCGGTTGTAGGCCATGGTGACCACGCTTTCGGTCCGCACCACCCCGTCAATCCAGAGGGCCAGGGTCTCGCGGTTCCAGGTGATCGACACCTGGTGCCAGCGGCCGGTCGTGAGCTGCCCGGCGCTCGACAGTTGCCGGGCCCCGACCTCGGGTCGGCCCAGCTCGAAGGCCAGCGTCGAACTCGCCGGCGCCACCGAGAGGCGCCAGCCGTCGTAGTAGCCGCTGCCGGTCGCCATGACGCCGCCCGCGCTGCGCTTGTAGCCGAGACGGTCCACCTTCTCAAGGTCATTGACGCGCAGCCAGCAGCAGAGCGTGAACCCGGTGTCCGGGATGTGGATAGCCGACCGCATCAGCTGTCCGTAGAAGAGGCGCACCGCCTTCTGTTCCGGCCAAGCGCCGGCCGTGGGCGTCAACACCCCCTTGCCCGGGCCGGGCTCGAACTTCAGGCCCGTCGCCGCCAGATCTTCGAAGTCATACCAGGCAAGGCAATCGGCACGCTCGCGGAGTCTGGCCCGCATGGCGGCCTGCGTCGTGCGCAGATCGGCGAGGGCCGTGGCGCTTGCCGGGGCCGTAGCCGCAGGCCGCGCGGGCGCCAGTGTCTCAGGGTGAATGCGGCAACCGCCGGCTCCGAGCCACGCCGCCGCCGCCACGCCTGCCGCCAGCCGTTGGCACCTGGTAGTCATTGCCTGAACTCCTCTCTCGCGTATCGCTCTCCGCCGCCGCGCCGCCCCGGCGCGGCTCCTTCGGCACGGTTCGACCCTCACCCCCAGGGTAACTGGTACGAGGGCTGCCTGCAGAAACGTTTCAGGCCCAGCTTTACCTCGAACACCGTACCCGGGCCCAGTTCGAATTCCACATACTCGCCGTCGATCGGCTGCGCCACGCTCTTGCCCTGGTCATCGCTGTAGGTCGCGGTGGTGAAGCAGTGCTCGGCAAAGGCGCCGGCCTGGACGATCAGTCGGCGGCTCTCCATGGGGTGCAGGTTTGCCAGGGTCAGGTCGATGCCCTCCGGGGCGTTACGGCTCACCAGTGCGGCCACGTCAGGCGGCAGGCCGGGGCGTTTGCGCTCCGCGTCGAAGTGGCGGATGGAGACCAGCAGCAAACCGCCGTTGTAGATGGGCATGGGGCCGCCCAGGGTCAGGTGTACCAGGGCTTCGGTGGTGATGGTGCTGCGGCTGATCAGATAGGTTTGGAAGTAGGAGTGCGTCACCGATTCACTCCACTTCATCTCCTTCATCTGGTTGACCTGGCGGGTGACTTCGGCGAGTTCCTGCCATTCTTCCGCGTCGCCCGGGGGATATCCCCAGCCGGCCTCCGCCAGTTGCAGTTCTTCCCGGAGCTTCTTGAGCTGGCCGTACACCTGCCCGAGGCTGTGCAGGAGGACCTCGACGGGATACTTCGGATAGCCGCCGTCGAGGAAATTCAGGTACGCATGATTCTGGCCGCCGTAGTGCTTTCCCTGAACCGCGCTCTTGCCGACCTGGTCCCAGGTATTGTTCGTCGGGTCGCGCAGCTTCCTGGTCAGCTCAAGGTCATAGGGGTCCAGGCTATCGGCATAGACATGCGCCATCTGCGCCGGATTGAGCGGGGCGAATTCATACCAGCCGTCGACCTGTTGTTTGCGGGTGAAATTCGGATACTCGGTGACGCGGTCGGGCCGGGTCATCGGCTCGCGGGCACTGCCGGCGTACTCGATGATGGCGTCGGGATCGGTGTATTTTTGCGGCACCAGCACGCGGCCACGCTCGTCCTCGATGGCGTGGGTAAGCAGCATCTCGACCTGCTCCCGCACCCACTGCAACCGACCCTTCTCGCCGGTCAGGAGGCGCTGGTTTTCGCCGCCGATGACCATGGCATCGGCAATGAAATAGAAGCCATGCGGGAACACCCAGCCGTAGTGTCCGCCATACCACTTGCCGTCGATGGTCTCGCCGACCACGCCGTTGGGCCCGGCGTTGTCCGGCATGATCCCATGGTTCTCGGCGTAGCGTTGCCGCCAGCCATCCACATAGTCCAGCACCCACTGCTTGTACTTCTCCTCTCCGGTGTGCAGATAGGCGTTCATCACCATGGAGGTAGCGAGCAGGTTGGTGACGGTGTCGCAGTGCTTCAGCCGGGCGGCATAGACCTCGCCGTAGCGCTTGGCCTTTTCGGGGTCCCGCAGGTCCATCATGGTCACCACGCCCGGCACGTCATAGAAGGGCAGCCCGTAGCTATCCATCCAAGTGCCGTAGGCATACGGCGCGGCAAACCGGTGGTACGCCGGGCCGTTGCTGCCCATGGCCAGGGTCTTGAATACCCTGTGCTCCGGATCGTAATTGTACGCGGGGATCGAGGGATCCTCATTGGTCAAGAAGCGTGCAAAGCGGAGCGAGCGCTCGCGGTTCTTCTCATTGGTGGGATTCGCCAGGTTCAGCAGGTAAAAGAAGAACGCCGCTTCGCCCGCGTGCATCCAGTCGTAGTCGGGCAGGTACTCTCGCACCAGCATGGTGTCCCGTCCCGCCGGGAACGGCGAATCTGTCTTCTTGTAGCGCGAGAACTGGGCGACGAGCGCATCGTATTGCTTTGCTGCCAGTTGCAGGAAACGATCATCGCCACCCAGCAGATAGAACAACGGCCAGCGGTGAAAGCCCTCAAAGGCGTTGTCCACCCCGCCATAGCCCCGAAAGCCCTCGACCTCCGGCCAGAAGATCTCACCGTTCGGCTGCAGGTAGTGCTCCAGCAGGAGGTCTTCCGAGCGGTTCATCAGAGCGATCAGGCTGCGCTCCAGGATGGCCCATTCAGGCATGGTCGGCGCGGGTTTGCAGGCGCGGATGAGCGGAATCTGTCTGTCAGGCATGGGAAATTCTCACACGGTTTCTCTTCTGTCTCAGGCTCCGGCCGCTGCTATCCGCCACGGCATCAGGGGCCGTCTCCCCGCAGCGAACGCTTGGCGCTTCCGAGCCCGAACTCACTCCTTCAACTCCACCAGCATTTCAACCTCCACGGGGATGTTCGACGGCAGGACACTCGTGCCGATGGCGGAACGCGCGTGGGACGCGACGTCCCAGCCGAACACCTCCACCATCAGATCGGAGAAGCCATTCATGACGGCGGGTTGCTGGTAGAATCCTGGCGCACTGCTGACGAAGCCGAGCACCTTGACGATGCACTTGACCCGGTTCAGATCGCCGGTGACGGCATGCAGGGCGGATAACATCATGATTCCGGTGCTTCTGGCGGCCGCCGCGCCCTGCTCCACCGTGAACTCCTCGCCGACCCGGCCGATGTAGGTGAACTTGCCATCCTTCATCTCAGGCCCGACGCCGGACATGTACAGCAGGTTCTTGCCGAATTCCCGTCCCTGCTGGAAGTGGTCCGTCCGCGTCGCCATCGGCACCAACTCGATCCCGAGCTCTTTGAGTCGCTTGTACGCATCCATGACTGAAATCCTCCCTTCGCACTACTCATGACCGGTTGCCGCCGGATTTGACGCCGAGAAGTGCAGCCCCGCCGGAACGATGTGGCAGGAACAGCGCCGCTTGAGCGGACCCATTTTCCCTGTGTCGATGGCAACGAAACCCAGCTTGAACGCCGGGGAGTCGGGGCGCAGCGTGTAGTCGTCGTTGGCCGGATCGACAAAAAGCGGGTCGGCATACACGGAATGCGTGTCAAACCCGTGTTCCTGCCAGTCGGCAAAGGACGTCCAGCCGCCCCAGCCCATGCGCGGGGTCACAGCGCCCGCCTGGAAAATCAGGTTATTGTCTACCCGAATAACCTCTGAGGTCAGCAGCTTGCCGGTGGCGTACAGGGCTGCATCTGGGATGGTCCAGTAGAAGATGTTGCGCTCCAGCACCTCGCCCCGCGAGTTGTCCGAGAAGTTGGCGAGGAGTCCCTGCATCTCCCGGCTGTCCACGAAGATGTTGTTCGTCACGCGGTTGTCCTTGCCGCCCTGCAGCATGATCCCCCCATGCGAGTTGCGGTAGACGATGTTCCCGGTCACCTCGTAGCCGCCGGCGAACGAGTCCAGGTAGATGCCCCATGACATGTAGCATGGCTTGTCGTCCGTCGTCGAATATCCGATCGAATCGGCGACCAGATTGCCGCGGATCACGCTGCCGCTGCGGAAGTTGCGGTCGTGCTGAGTGACCTCGATAGCGCCGGTGTCATGCGTTTCCAGGCTCGTGTTCTGGACCCGGTTGTACTCCACCACGTTGGCCGTCCCGGGATTCTTCAGCGAAATGCCGTAGCGCGACGTGTCATGGACCGCGTTGTGCGAAACCGTGTTTCCGAACGCCTGTGTCCCCTGAATGACCACGCCGCCGTTGTGCTTATAGCCTTCGCCGCAGTGGTGGATGTGGTTGTCGGTCACCGTGTTGTCCTGGCTTTCGAGGATCAGCACGCCGCCGCCGCCACTGTGACCGATCTCACACCCCTCGACGCGGTTCCCGCGACCGCCGTTGAGGCACACCGCATTCTTTCCGGTGTTGCGGAAATCGCAGTTCTCCACCACACAGCCCACCGCATTCCCGAAATACACCACCCCGTCACTGCCCATGCCCCACCCGCTGCAGCCGTCGCCCTGCTCCCAGTCCGTGCAGCGGATGGTCAAACCGGACAGGCACAGGTACGACACCGGTTCCGCCCCGGCTGCGCCCTGGACGTCAAACATTCGCCCCAGTGTCGGCGCGATCACCTCGGTCTTCGCCGTGAAGCCCGGTTTGGGCAGGCAGTACAGGACGCCGGTCTGCCGGTTCAGATACCACTCGCCGGGACTGTCCAGTTCCTCCGGGACATTCTCCACGAAGTAGCGGTCCCCAGCGGCCAGCAGCGCCGAACATTCCGGTCCGCGCAGGCTGACGATGTGGGTTTCGGGGTCATAGCCCTGGATGGAGACGATTTCCAAGTACGCGCGGCAGTCGCCGGACTGGTAGACGTGGACCTCGACCCCGGGCGCCAGCCAGGCCGGCTTGAAAACGTCGGGAGGACAGCAGATGACGGTCTTCGACCCGGTTCCGGAACCGGTCACGGCCAGTTGTTTGCCTTGCGCCGCGACGAATCGCGCCGCATGCACCACGACCCGATGCCGGCCAGCCGCGACTTGCGGCAAATCATCGTCCACCGGTTTCCAGGCCGGATCGTCGCAGAATACATAGCCCCGCAGCCCCAGTCCGCCGCCCTGCACGTTCCGCCAGCGCATGACATGCTCGCCAGGGGGCAGCGTGACGGTTGCCGCAGGGCTCCACTTGTACACACTCCAGCCGCCGGTGTCAGGCAGGTTCTGCAGCGAGATCGGGGCCCCGTTGTCCACCGTCAATTCGGTACGCCCCCCCATGCCCTGGGTCTTCCATTCGGTGTTAGCGTTCAGCGCGCTGTAGAACATCCAAAAAGTGTAATCGCCAGCGGCGGGAATGGTCACCTTGTACTCCATCCAGTCGCCGGGATTGTGAATGCAGCCGACCACCAAACCGAAGCCGTTCGGTCGGGTGCCATTGTACAGGAATCCCTTCCGGTACGGATCGGCAGGATCGACATTCGGATAGCGGGCTCGAACCTGCCGTTCGTTGTCGATGAACAGCGACCGGAACGCCCATGCCCCAGCCTTGACCTCCGGCAGTGCGAGCGACACCTGGCCGTTGTCAGCCGGCTGGAATCCGGTCAAACGCCGACCGCCGATCAGTTCGGGAGTCTCGCCCGGATACGCAGCGTACGTGATCGGGCATGCCTCGGTTCCGGAGTCCTGCGGCCCGAACTGCACCGGTTCGGTGACGTAGTACCGGCCCCCGCGCAGCAGGACCGTGACCGGCACCGACAGCGGTCCGGCAGCTTTCAGAGCGCGGACCGCATCGCGCGCCCGGACCAGTGTGGCAAACGGCCCGTCAGTCCCCGCCCGGTTCGGATTGGGCAGGCCACCGGACCACGAGTCGCGGCCCTCGGGCGAGACATAGAATCTGACGCCCCCGCCGGCCACACCCGCCGGACCGCCTGACTCGACTCCGGGCCGGCACCCCGAGAGCAGCAGAAGCCCCGTCATCCCCAAGAAACACCGTGTTGTCATGCAGTAATCTCCCTTGACCGTCGTTGCGGCGCTGCTGTGTCCCCGGTTACGGTCGGGGTTGGGGAGCGGCGGGTACGAGTTCCGCGCGCGTCAACGTTGTGCCGCCCGTTGTCGGCGCGGCCTGGCAGTTGGCGAACAGATGATTGTCCTCGCCCTCGTTCTTGTCCTGCTGGCCAGCAGGATCGGTCGTTTCTAGACTCGCATGGTGCTTGCCATGATTACAAGGCTATATAAGAGCGACCTGTGCAATAAGGAAGTCCGCCTGGAGCGCTGAAGGCGCGCGGCCATACCAGCCCAGGGCAACGCCCTGGGAATAGGATAGTTATGGGTTTGAGCCCTGTAGGGGCGAGCTATCTGCCCTCGGTTCGCGCTGAGGTCGCATAGGCCGCCCCTTC
>CAILKC010000239.1 GCA_903834675.1 uncultured Victivallales bacterium
CGACTCCACTGTAGGTCCTGTCGGGATCGGGACTTCGGGCGCAATCCCCAAGCCCCGCGAAGGGCTTAGTTCAACACAGATTGCGCGGCGGCGCTACGCCGCGCAATCTCTGACTCGTTATGGTGCGCGCACCATAAGCTGACCTGCGCCAGCGCCCTGAGGCCGAAGTGACAAGCGTCAAGGCCGCGGTATAGTGAGGTCGCTTCGCGTGGGGTCGGTGTCGTCATCCTGGCGCCGCCAGACCAACATCCAGACCCGGGCTCTTCACAACCATGGCCGCCGCATATCTTCGTCCATTTCGTCTCCTGCTCCGCCTGGACAAGGCCATGCTCGGGCTCAATCTCCTGCTGCTGGGCACGGGACTGTTGTTCATCTACGGCGTAGGCCAGGAAGTCGGCGGAGATTTTCGCTCCCAATGGAAACGGCAAGTGCTGTATGTCGGCCTGGGCCTCTGTACCTACGTGCTCTTCACCCTCATGGACTACCGCCGACTGGCCGAGTGGTCATGGCTGGGCTACCTCGCCGCACTCGTCTTGCTGGTGCTGGTGCTGACGGGCTTGGGAGTGGCCCGCAACGGTTCTCGTAGTTGGCTGCTGATGCCGGGGCTGGGCGTGCCCTTTCAGCCGGCGGAACTGGCCAAGCCGGCCGTCCTCCTGTTTGTGGCCTGGCTGGCGTCGCATCCGCTGTTGCGAGCCACGCACATCCACGCCGTCGTCCCCTGCCTGGCGGCAGTGGCGCTGCCGGTCGGCCTGATCTTGATCCAACCGGATTTTGGCACCGCCCTGGTCTTCCTGCCCTTCACTCTGGCGATCGTCTTCACCGCCCGCCTGCGCTGGCGTTGGATCGTCGCTGCGGGCCTGGTCGTACTCGCCGTTGGCAGGTTCCTCTATCCGCGCCTCGATCACTACCAGCAGGACCGCATCAAGGTGTTCATGGATGCGCCCTCCTCTCTGGCCATCGCGACCGCCTCGCCCTTTCTCTCGGACCGATTACGAGAGGAAGCGGAACGCCGGCAGGCGGCCATGTTCCGCCTCTCCAGCGATACCTGGAACGCCCAGCAGAGCCTGTTGGCCGTCGGCAGTGGCGGCTTGTGGGGCAAGGGCTTTATGAGGGGAACCCAACACGTGCTCGGCTTCCTGCCGCGCAACGTCGCCTCCAGCGACTTCATCTTCTCTGTCGTCGGCGAGGAAACTGGGTTTGTGGGATCCGCGGGCATGGTGTGTGCCCTCATCGGGGTGCTGCTGTGCGCCCTGCGCACGGCAGCCGGAGCCCGTGACGCCCTAGGCTGCTATGTGGCCGTCGGCGCGGCCGCCCTCTTCTTCACCCACACCTTCATCAATATTGGTATGACGGTCAAGGCGGCTCCCATCGTGGGCTTGCCGCTGCCCTTCATCAGCCACGGCGGCTCCTTCATGCTCTGCACCATGGCCTGCGCCGGCCTGGTCCAGAGTGTTCATGTCAGACGGCACGATGACAACCCCTGAAACCGCGCCCCAGCCGTCGACTCCTGCGCCCTCCCTTCTTTGAGAATTTCCCGATCTCTTGGGGAACCTTTCCGGAAAAGCCGACTCTAAGGCACTATTGCCGGGCTCCCTGGAGGATCCCGGGCTAGTTTAGGTATGGTTTGACAGATAGATGGGTTTGTTCTCTGACGGTTATTGCTGCAAGTGACGGACTGCCGGTTCTCCCCTGGAGACTCTCCTCGCTGAGGGTCGCGAGACTGATCCCCTTATCTGGACCCGTCCCCCTGGGAAGCTGCAAACAGCCGCGGTGCCTGCTTGGCACAGCGAGCCCGCCCAGACCGAGTGACGCACCTGCCCCGCGCAACCCCCTCAGCGAACGGAGACAACGGACACACTATTGAAGATGAGACTCTCTGCATCCCCCGCCCCCACTCAGAACCGCGCCATGGCGCGACTGGCGGACCTCGCCCGGTCGATCCAGGCCGTGGTCGCCCCTGCCCTTGCCCCCGCCTCCGGCGCCGCTCCGGCACCACCGCGTCCGGCCCCCGCCGCCGGACGGGTCGACGAGCTGCTGCGCCGCGGCTGGATCCGCCGTGACCGCGGCGGCGCCCTGCACGCCACGGGCCGCTTCGTCGAAGGGCGCCTGTCGTTTACCCGCGGCGGGAGCGCCTTCGTCGACACCCCGGCGCCGGGTGAGTCGGCCTTCATCCCGCCGGGCGCCACTCATACGGCTTTTCAGGGCGACGAGGTGCGTGTCTGGCTGCCACCGGCAACCGCCGCAAGCGGCCGTGGACGACTCGCCGAAGGCATCGTGGTCGACATCCTCAGGCGGCAACGCGACACGCTGACCGCACAGGTGGTCCGCGACGCCGCTGGGGTCGTGGCCGTGGCCTTGGATACCCGCATTCGCGCCGGCATCCGGCTGCCGACCACGGCGGTCAGCCTGATCGGATCCTGGGTGCGTGTGCATCTTGATCCCTGGACCGATCCGACGCTGGAGCCCACCGGCCAGATCAGCGCCGTCCTCGGCCCTGACCAAGACCCCGCCACCGACGAGCGCCTGATCCTGGCCGAGTATGACTTGCCGACCGCCTTCCCAGCGCCGGTAGAGGCGGAAGCCACGCGGCTCCGCATCAGCGCGGCGGACCTGGCCGAACGCCTCGACCTGCGCGACCGCTTTGTCCTCACCATCGACCCCGCTGACTCGAAAGACTTCGATGACGCCCTCTCGGTCCAACGCCTGGATACCGACCTGTGGGAACTGGCGGTGCATGTGGCCGATGTGAGCCACTTTGTCAGGCCTGGCAGCGCCCTCGACACCGAGGCCGCCCGCCGGGGCTGCAGCACCTACCTCCCCGCGCGCGTCATTCCCATGTTGCCCGAATCCCTGGCCAACGATCTGTGCAGCCTCAACCCCGGGGTCGACCGGCTGGCCTTCACGGCCCTGATCCGGGTCCATGCCGATGGCCGCGTCGAGGACGCACGCTTCGTGCCCACCGTCATCCGCTCGCGCCGCCGACTCGCCTATGAGCAGGCTTTCGCGGCCTTGGCCGGACCCCTGGACCAGGCGAGCCGGGACAGCGGTCTTGACGAGGCCACGGTGGGCGTCATCCGGACGCTCGATGGCATCGCCCGGGCCCTCGGTCAACGTCGCCGCGCCGACGGCGCCCTGGAGCTATCCTCCTCCGAAATCAAGCTCACCCTGGACGCCGATGGCAGGCTGACGGCCATGACCCCCGTTTACCAGGATGCCGCGCACCGGCTGGTCGAGGAGTGCATGCTGGCCGCCAATGAATACGCCTGTCGCACCCTCGCCACCGCCGGCGTGTCGCAACTGCACCGCGTCCACCCCGAGCCCGAGTATGCCCGCATCGGCGAAGCCTGTGCGAGCCTCATCCAGGCTGGCGTCGCCAGCGAGCCCCCGGCCTGCCGCGCCAGCCTGGCGCGACTGCTGAGCGGAATCTCGGAGCGCCTCGACGCCGCGGTGTGGACCGCAACCGTCCTGCGCGCCCTGCCTCGTGCCGAATACGCGGTGGACACCCAAGGTCACTTCGGCTTGGCCAAAACGCACTACGCACACTTCACCTCGCCCATCCGTCGCTACCCCGACCTGGTGACGCACCGCTTGCTCAAAGACCTAGGCGCCGGACGCCCGGCCAGTCTCTCTGCCGAGACCCTGAGCCGCATCGCCCTGGCTAGCTCGGAAGGCGAGCGCAGCGCGCAACGCGCCGAACGGCACCTCTCCGAAACCAAGCGCTTGCGCTGGCTCGCGGACAACGCCAAACAGCAGCCGTCCCAGAGCCTGGAGGCCGTCGTCACCGCGGTCGGCGAACGCGGTGCCGACGTGTACCTGCCCGTCTGCGGCCTCTTTGGCTGGCTGCCCCGTGCCCGCAGCGCCGCGGAACTTATCCCCGGCCAGCACCTGCAGGTCACCCCGGCTCGTCTCGACCCAGCCCGCCGCGAACTCGAACTCACGCCGCGGCCCTGCGCCACGTAGCTCGCTCCGCGGACACAAGGGAAAGAACCCACAAAGCGGACCCGTGAGCACACAGACGACAGTCCCGCCCGCCCCCCTGCCTCCCGTTCAGTCCGTTCCCCTGCTCCCACCCGTTGGCTTTCCATCCTCTTTGCCGCCACAGGAATACTGCCGCCCCTGGGTGTATGCTCTGGTTCTGGAGTCGGCGGCATAGGTCGCCTGGGGGCACTGACACTCAGGCGCGACAGAACCACGGAGTTCATTGTCGTTCTGAAATAGTAAAGAGAAGGTGGCGCAGATGAGATCAGACTGGCGGAAGTGGTGCCTGATAGTGGTCGGCATCGCCACGGCCAGGGGGCTCGCCGACGAACCAGATTGGCCGCAATGGCGGGGGCCGCGAAGGGATGACGTCTCGACCGAGACGGGCCTGCTCAAGCAGTGGCCGGCGGCAGGCCCCAGACTCGTCTGGACCGCAACCGGCTGCGGCAGAGGTTACAGCAGTGTGGTGGTGTCAGGGCAGATGATCTACACGGCCTGAATCACCGACAAACAGACCTATGTCGTTGCCTTCGACCTGGCCGGGAACCCGAAGTGGAAGACGGCGAACGGGGCCTCGTGGAAGGCCGCCCCCGAGATGAAGTGGGCGCTGAGCTACGGTGGGCCAATACGGACATCGGCGATGAAGCGGGGTTCGCTTCGGCAATCCTGGTGGAAGACCAGGGTCTCCGTCAGATCGTGAGTCTCACCAGTGCCAGCCTTATCGGGGTAGAGGCGGCAACGGGGAAACTACTCTGGCGCTATCCCTTCACCAACAAGCGCCAAAACAACATTCCCACGCCGATCTACCATCAGGGTCAACTGTTCGCCACAACGGGGTATGGGGGAGGCAGTGTCCTGCTGAAGCTGGCGGTTGCCGGTGGCAGCGTGTCGGTCAGCAAAGTCTGGGCAACCCCCGAGCTCGACAACATCCACGGCGGGGTCGTGCTGGTGGACGGCTTCCTCTACGGCAGCTCGAACGAGAAGTCGGCGTGGATATGTCTCGACCTCAAGACGGGGCAGGTACGGTACCGCGAAAAGAGTGCCGGCATGGGGGCTATCACCTACGCCGACGGCAGGCTCTATTTTCCGACCTGTGCAATAAGAGAGTCCGTCTGAAGCGCTGAAGGCGCGTTGCCATACCAGCCCAGGGCAACGCCCTGGGAATAGAATGGTTATGGGTTTGAGCCCTGTAGGGGCGAGCCATCTGCCCTACCTTCGCACCGAGGTCGCACGGTCCGCCCCTTCAGGGCTCAATCTTCGCTGTGGACGGGTACCCAGGGCGTTGCCCTGGGCTGGTATGCAACGCCCCCTTGGGGCTGAATACCACGGCCCATCCTTATTGCACAGGTCGGTTTTGTTTTCCGGCAGCCGTGCTTGCTGGCCGACACAACGTGTGAAAGCGTGAGCGTGTGGACGGGTGGGCCGGGGGTCTGAGACGCTATCACACCATCACGTTCTCACGCTCTCACAGGCAACC
>CAILKC010000240.1 GCA_903834675.1 uncultured Victivallales bacterium
GCGTCGGCGCGGTGCTGAAGCATGGCGGAATCGTCCTCGGCCAACTGCCGGAATGCCTTCACCGCCTCGTCCATGATCCCGCTGCGAAGGAAACTCTCGGCCACGCGCAGGCGAGCGTAGGAGCGCGCCTCCCGGACCGCCGGAGAGTTCTCGCAGCCCGTGAGGGTCAGCAGCGGCTCAAAGTGTTGGCGGTAGCGCCGTTCCCGCGCGGCGCGGAAGAGGGAACCCGTCGGGGCTGCGGGAACGTCTTGCAGAAACTTCGACACCTGCCGCGCCAGTACCGCATCGGGGTTACCCAGCCCTTCAAAGGCCTCGCCGGGCAGGGCGGTGCTGAAGAAGCCAAGGTCGGCGATCTCGAAATCGAGCACCCCCGTGCCTTCGCTGCACTCGCCAATACGGAAGTAGTTATACGTCGTGGCGGGGGTGTAGCTCATCGAGGTGGTGGTTTCCGTCCGGGCCACGCCGTCGATCCACAGCGCCAGGGTCTGATGGTTCCAGGTCACGGCCACGTGGTGCCACTCGCCCGGGGTGAGGAATCCGGAACTGGTGATGCCCGTGCTGCCCTCGGGGCGTCCGAGCGCAAAGCTGATCTGCGAGTACTGGGGCGCCGCCAACAAGCGCCAGCCACTGTAAAAGCCGCTGCCGGAGGCCATCAGGCCGCCGCCGTCGCGCTTGTAGCCGCCTCGGTCCACCTCTTCCAGCTTGTTGATCTTGAGCCAGCAAGAGAGCGTGAAGCCAGTCTCAGGAATGTCCAGCGCTGGCCCCTTCAGTTCACCATGGAAGATGCGAGTGGCGCGCTGCCCGGCAAGAGTTCCGGCGGTCTCGGTCAGCGTCTCCTTTTCCGGGGCCGGCGCAAAGGTAAGCCCCTCTGGCACGGTCCCGAAACGGTACCACGCGAGGCAGTCGCCGCGGGCCGTCAAACGGGCCTGAAGTGTAGCCTGCGAGGTCTGCAGTCCCGTCAGCTCCACCGCCGCCATGGCGGCCGCTCCACAGGTCAAGCCCACGAACGTCGACCCCAACCCGCGACGAATGCTGATCATGGTCTCTCTCCCTTCACGCTAAGCGCTTCTCGCTGTGTGCGGCACCCTCGTGTTTCGCTGACTAACCCTTGGTCGGCAGCCGGATCGAGGGGCGCTTGCCCGTGCGATGGCGACCGCGCTTGACGGTTTGTCACGGTCCCTCCAGGACACGTCAGCCACTGCCGATCACACCTGGTGATCTGCCCTTGCCCGGACGCAGGCGTCCAGGGCTCGGCACACACGATACAGCAACCCTACACCGTACCCTCTCAACCTACGATGGCGAGGGCGTGAGTCTGGGCGGGCGCCGGTCAGTTCCGAGTCAGTTCCGAGTTCAGGGTTCAGGGTTCAGGGTTCAGCCGGGCCCCCGGCTGGGGCCGGACATACCGGAATGAGACTTGGCGCCGCGGTTCTCATTCCGATCCGGCCGGTACGGGCCGGATCGCCTGGAGGGCGGCCCTTTGGGCCTTGGTGCCCGATTTCAGCGCCGTAGGTGCGGCCATCCCTCAGCCCAGCCCAGCGGGCTGGGTAAACAGGTTCCATCTGCCCGAGCCCCGAAGGGGCGCAATAGCCCCCCGCCTCAATCCC
>CAILKC010000241.1 GCA_903834675.1 uncultured Victivallales bacterium
CGAGACCTCGATCAGGTCGCCGGGGCTATGGCAGCCAGCGGGGAAGCTCCGCACGACGTAGAGATCCAGCACGTGCAGATTGACCGTGACGACCTGGGTGCCGCCGTGGCCGCTGTCGACGGTAATCTCACCGACGTACTCGCCCGCGGGCAGGCCAGCGGTGGAGAACGACACCGTGACGTTGTTCCAGTCTGCCCCGGTCGCCGTCCCGCCGGTCGACGACACCGACAACCAGTCCTCGCCCTCGCTGATGGTGTAATGCAGGGTGCCGGTGCAGCTGTTCTTGAGGCGGAAGGTCTGGCTGGCCGGCGCGGGACCACCGGTCAGGCAGGAGGCGCTGATCTCGGTGGGCTCGACCACGAGTCTCTGGCACTCCAGCGGCGCCACATACGTGCCATCGTCGCAATCGGTGCCCTTGTCCGGATCGGTGACGGAGATGATGACCTCGCGCCAGGTGCCGTCCAAAGCCCAGTTGCTGGTGGTGTAGGTCACCGTATAGAGCGAGGTGACGACCTCGACGATCCGGTCGATGAAGGTGCCGAAGTCGGCGTCGGTGCCGATGGCCTGCCAGAAGCCGCCGGTGCTGTCGGCGAGGACGCGGATGTCATTCTCGTGCGTCAGGCCGGTCTTCGAGGCGAGGGGTTTGCCGTAGTTGTCGAGGCTAAGCGCCTTGGTGACGGCGGTCGGCGCGATGGCAAAGACCGCGGCGCCCGCGGCGTTGACGGCGGCGATCACCCCGTCCATGGTGTTGTTGGAGAAGGCGGTGCCGTCGCGGAGGTAGTGAGAGGCGTTGTCCGTGATCACGATGATGAGTTTCTGCGCGCCGGGACGCCAGCCCAGGGTCAGCGCCAGCATCACCGCGTCCAGCGAGGCCTCGGGGGCATCGTCGCCCTCGGCCGCCGCCAGGGTTCCGATGGCGCCATTGAAGGTGGCCACGTTGGCGGTGAACCCCTGGCGGAGGGTCACGACATCCTTGAAGGAGATGAGGGCAAATCGAGCATCGACGCCGCCGGCCGCGATGTCGTTGACGAATGCCGTCGCCTTGGTTTTCATCACGCCGATCTCGTCACCCATGCTGCCGGTATCGTCAAAGCAGATGACGATGTCGGCCACCGAGCCAGCGGTGCCGGAGCAAGTCACGGAGGTGATGGCCTGCGCGGTGCCGTCCTCGGTCAGGGCGAAGTTGGCGCGGGTGAGTGCACAGGCCCGGCCCGCTTCAGAGTCCACCCGCACGGTGGCGGTGATCTGCGGGAAGATGCCCGACGTGGCATAGCCCACGGCCATGACGTTCACGAAGTCGTTGCCCTGACCGTTCTCGCAGGTGGCTGGCGCCAAGGGGGCCTGGTAGATCCCGTCGTCGCAGTCGGTGCCCTCGACCGGATCGGTCACCTGGATCACGACCGCGCGGTAGCTGCCGTCACTGGCGCTATTGCTGGTGGTGTAGATGACGGTGTAGAGGGAGGCCACGACGTCGACGATGTGATCGACAAAAGCACCGAAGTCGGCCGTGGCGATATTCTGCCAGAAGCCACCCGTGCCCTCGGCCAGGAGGCGGACGTCGTCCGGCCGGGTGGTCGTTTTCGGCGCCTCGACGACCACGGGATTGCCCTGGTTGTCCGTCAGCGTACCCTTGCTCAGAGCCGGACCCACGGCAAAGACGGAGGCGCCCCGGGCGATACACGCGGCCTGAACTTCGGCCAGGGTGGTGGACGCATAGGCGGTGCCATCGCCGCGGTAGTGCGACGACGCATCGGTGATCACCACGATGATCTTCTGCGCCTCGGCGCGCCAGGTCAGGTCGGTCAGCGCCAACAGCACCGCATCGAACGAGGTCTCCGGCATGTCGCCGCCGCCCTCGGCAGCTAAGGCGTTGATCTTACTCTGGAA
>CAILKC010000242.1 GCA_903834675.1 uncultured Victivallales bacterium
ACCTGCGCATGGTCTATCAGCTCCAGGCCGCCAACCCCGCAGGCTGAAAGTGCCACAACCCCTTTTTCCATGGATCAAGAAGTCTGAGGTTACAACTCAGGTGCATTTCCCTACCCCAACGGGGCTGTGGCTCAGAGCCCAGGGTTGCGGCCGTGGTGCCGCTACCCTGGGTCACATGGGGTCATGGCCTCCTACCCCAACGGGGTTGCGTCTTGGCACCCTGGCCCAACCCCGTTGGGGCAAGATACGCAGTTGCACCTGAGTCGTCACCCGGCCGGTACGCGCCGGATCGCCTGGAGGGCGGCTCTGTCGAAAACCGTGAGCCTGTCGAATCGGCGTGGCCGCCGCGGCGCCCTCCAACGCCCTTCGTCCGCCGCGGCTGACGAAGGGCGGAATGGGAAACGCCTTGTGTCCTGCGAGGTGCGAGGTTGCTGCACGTCCCATAGGATGGTTCAGCGGGGCCCCCGGCTTGGAGGCCGGACATACCGGAATGAGACTTCCGGCCTGCGCCACGATGCGTACGTAGTAGGCTTGGCATCGCGGGCTCCAGGGAGGCCAGCGGAGTCAGGGCAGACGTCTGCCATGATCTGGCGGGGGTCTCTTTCTTGAAAGTCCTCGGGGGCCGCGGTTGCAGAGGCCGGGCGCGGGTTCCATGTTGTAAGCATGAAGGTAGCCTTTGACGGCAGCGTGGCGCGACCTCCGTACGCGGGAGTGCAACTCTCCGTGCTGGCGGAGATGCGTGCGCTTGCCGCCTGTCTGGATGATCTCTCGGGCTGTCGGTTCTTTGGCGCCGAGGCGGAGTTGGCGGCTGGGGTGCGGGCGCGGGGGGGGCGGGCCGAGACGCTGCCGGCGGCGTTGCAGCGGACTGCCTGGCGGGTGCTGTGGCAGCAGGTGGTGTTGCCAGGGATCCTGCGCCGCGAGGGCCAGCAGGTGTTGCACGCCCTGGCCTACACGGCCCCGTGGCGCTGCCCTGTGCCGTACGTGCTGAATGTCCACGACGTGATCGCGCTGGACCACCCCGAGTGGTGCGCCTCGGCCAACCGACTGCACATGCGTTGCCTTCTGCCTGCGAGTGCCCGCAGGGCGGCGGCCTGCATCGTCTCCACCCAGCATGTGGCCGGGCGGTTGCAGGCGCGTCTGGGCATCCCCCCCGGCCGGATTCATGTGCTGCCGCTGGGGGTGGACGCGGCCCACTTTGCCGAGCCAGCGCCGCGCCCGCCGCGGGAGTGCCTGCGGGAGGGGCGGCCGTATCTGCTGTTCGTGGGGAACCTCGAGCCCAAGAAGGACTTGGGCACGCTTCTCGATGCGTATGCCGCCTGCGCCGCTGCGGAGCAGGTTGATCTGGTTCTTGCCGGTCGCGCCGCCTGGAAGTGCGCGCCGCTGGTGGCGCGGCTACGGCCGTGGCGGGGACGCGGGCGAGTGCATTGGCTGGGCCGGGTGTCGGCGGAAGAGCTTCCGGGGCTGCTGCAGCATGCCCTGGCCCTGGTCATGCCATCGCGCGAGGAAGGCTTCGGCATGCCGGTCCTCGAAGCCATGGCGGCGGGGACTCCCGTGATCCACAGCGATCATCCGGCCCTGGTGGAAGCGGCCGGGGGCGCTGGGCTGCCCTTTCGGATCGGCGCCGCGCTGGAGTTGGCGGGCGCCATCGACGGGCTCTACGCCGAGCCCAGTCGGCGGGCGGACCTGGCGGCAGCAGGAGTGGCCCGGGCGGCTCAGTTGCCGTGGCGGCGCTGGGGCGAAGGCGCCGTGGCGGTGCTGCGGCGAGTTCTGGCGGAAGGCTGAACCCCACCTGACGAATGAGCACGGGCCTCCCTCGGGACGCCACAGCGGTCAGGTACGTGTGAAGGGGTTACGGTCGCTCCAGCGCGTACCAGGGTGCCTGTGTGGTCGCCGGCACCGTCAGCCGCCAGCCGGAAGCCGTCGCCGTAACCTCCGCCGCAGCGGCTCGTTCGCCCTTGGCGTCCAAGGCGCTGACGCGCGGCGGCGCGCCGGGTCCATCCAGCCCAAAGGGAACCGACTGAACCAGCACCGGGGCCGTGCCCCAGTTGCGCCCGACGCTGCGCCGCGCCTCGTCCCACTTCAGGCCCGTGTTCTCGGCCCGGGTCACCACGGCCAGCAGCACCCGCGTGGACACCGCGATCGGCTTGCCATCGGCACTGACCAGCGCCGCGCAGGCCCACTGACCGGCGGGCAGGTCCACTCGCAAGGTGACATCGCCCAACCCCGTCGCGACGCCGCCCAGGCGGCCGACGGCCACCCGCGCTGCCGGGGCCACGACGGTGAACACGGGGGTCTCCCCGGTCACCCAGTTGATCTGCGCGGACCGCAGCAGGCGGCCCTCTGGCGGGGGCTCGCCGAGGTCCGGGATGAGCGCTGCCAGGCCCTTGCCCGCGGCGTCAACCCGGACCGAGAAGCGGCGCTCGAGCAAGGCCCACGCCGGCAGTCGCGTCCGGTCCAGGAGCATCTCGGGCTGGGCAAAACCGAAGCTCAGGCCGGCCTCCAGAGCAGCCATGGGGATGGTGACGGCCAGCGCCTGCTCCGCCGGGGCCACCAGCCCTTGCCGGAAGAGCAGGGCCGACACCGGCGCAAACACCAACTGGGCCGGGTGATGGCAGAGTTCAAAGTACGAAGCGATCTTGCCCGGCGCGTAGCCCTCGACGGTGTTGCAGTAGGCGAACTGGTAGATGGCATCCCAATCCTGGAAGGCGCCGAAACTGGCGATCAGCGGAAACAGCTCCGCCGCCTGCTCGTTGGGGGCGGGATGGTTGTACTCGCTGACCGTGAAAGGCATACCGGTCTGGCGATAGGAGGCCAGCTTCGGCAAGGTGCCGCCGTCGGCGGCGGCGACCAGGCTGGTGTTGCCGATGGTCCAATTGGCCGGATCCCAGGGCTTGCCAGGGAAACTGGGGTGCTGCCAGTAGGAGTGCATATCGACATAGTCCCCCAGCGACGCCTCACGCCACAGCCCCCAGTAGCCGCCGTAGCTCGCCTGCGAGTTGACCACCAGAGCCTTCACGCCGAGGGGCTCGCGCAGGAATCCCTTCAGCCCCGCCATGTAGGCCCGCTCGGTGTCAATCAGGAAACGCCGGAAGTCGGCCCAAGCGGCCGGCGGCGCGGTCACCCCCGGCAACGGCAGCTCGGCCAACGTCGGCGCCCCCTCAGCCCGGTACAGTTCCCGCCCCGGGCGCAGCGAGGCGTCCGCCAGCCAGACCTGGCCAACCTGGTCGCCGAGATTGAAGCTCAGACGCTTTCGCGGGGCCTCGGGGACCCCGCGTACCTGGCAGGTCAGCACCTGCTCACGCCATTCGGGGGTCAGGGCCACGGTCAGGCTGCCACTGAGCACAGTCCACGGCGCGTCGGCCAGGCGCAAACTGACGCTGAGGCGACGGGCCGGCTCGGCCCGAGCGCGGAAGCGGATGGTGTAGGTGCTGCCCTCCACAAGCGTGAGGCCAATCTGGTGTACCTGGTAAGCCCAGGAGGTCTTGCCAGGAGCCGACAGCGTGAGCCGCACACTGCCGCCGCCATCGTCCACCCGCGCCGCCTCGCAGACTCCGGGGGCCTCGCCCTCCAGCGTCCACTCCGTCAGACCGCCGCTGAATTGCGGATTCCGCAGCACCTCGTCCCCGAGCGGCTGGACCCCGGTGTTCCAGGCCTGCACGACCGCCGCCACCTCGGGGTAGCGCCGCGCCATCCACCCCGCCCACAGGCCGCGCAACGACTCGCGCAGGACGGGTGTGGCCGCCAGTTCGTCCAGTTCATTTGGGCCCAGCGCCAGCAACGTGTTCTCGTTGTTGAGCTCGACAAAGGCGATGGCCGGGTCCTCGGACAGCTTCAGCCCGGTGTAGGGGTTCACCCGGTCAAGCAGATCGCGGGCGTACTGCTTCTGCATCTCGATGAAGGGCGGATGGAACAGGTCGAGGATCTTGCCATAGCGGAAGGCACGGCTGTCCTTCTGGGTCTCCAGCCCGGGATAGGTCCGCGAGACATGCAGGTTGAGGTTGCTGTAGATGCCCTGCTGTTTGAGGTGGTAGATGAACCAGTCCAGTCGGTCCAGCTTGGCGGGATCGAGGCCGGCCTGCTTGGGTAGCCAGATGTCGCGGGCATCCATATGATGGAAACGCACCACGTTGAAGCCCAACTGCGCCAGCCGGGCCGCGATGGCTGGCGCTTTCTCCTTCTCGGGAAAGGCGCCTGCGAAGGTGACGTTGGTGCCGAGGAAGCGCACGCGCTCGCCGCGGTCATTGACGAAATGCCCGTCGCGGACGCCAATCCGCGACGCGGCCGGACCGCCGTTGAGGAACGACACATCCATCGGCGAGCCCTGCGCCACCGCGCCGGGGTCCAGGGTGAACGGAAACCAGCCGGGAGCGCCGGGCTCAAGGGTCGGTTGAGACCACGCGCCCGGCCCGGCGAAGAACACGGCCATGGCTGCCAAGGTCACCTGTACGATCCGCATCCGTCACCTCCCGTGCTTGCCCACGTCGCGACTGCCGCGGCGGGTGCCTGAAGGTATTACAGCCCTGGCCTCAACACAAGCGCTCGGCGGGAGAGTTCAGGGCTTCCAAAGGAGGCCCTGAGGAGTGCTGGCATATCCGCCATCCGCGCCTAGCATATGAAGGCTATGCTGAAGCCACGGGGCAGGGATGACGAACGACAAACGGCTGACGAACGGCTGACGAACGGCTGACGAACGGGAGACGCTCGGATGAATCAGCGCTGGAGGTCGGCCTGGGTCAGGATCTTCTGGGTGTCGGGGTTGGCCGTCGGCGTCATGGTCGCGGCGTCGGCCGCCGACTGGCCGACCTGGCGCGCCGATGTGGCGCGCTCGGGGGTCTCGGCCGAAACGCTGCCGGCGGCGCTTGAGCTGCTCTGGGAATGGGAGTTGCCGGCGGTGGAGTCGGCTTTTCCCTTCGAGTCGCGCTTGCAGTTCGACACCTGCTACGAGGTGGTCTCAGCCGGCGGCCGGGTGGTCTTTGGCTCGTCGGCTGACGGCAGCGTGCGCTGTCTGGATGCGGCCACCGGCGCAGAGCTCTGGCGTTTCTTCACGGGAGGCCCGGTGAGAGCGGCGCCGGTGCTCTGGGAAGGGCGCGTGATCGTCGGCAGCGACGACGGTTGGCTCTACTGCCTGAAGCTCGCTGACGGCACGCCTGCCTGGACCCGGCGGCTTGCCCCCGAGGCCCGGCCGGACCTGCGCCATCTGGGCAGCAACCGCCTGATCTCGCCCTGGCCCATCCGCGGCGGGCCAGTGCTGGCCGACGGCGTGGTCTATGCTGGCTCCGGCGTCTGGCCCACTCTGGGGGTGTTCATCTGGGCCCTCGAGGCGGCCACCGGCAAGGTCCTGTGGTGCAATGACCGGGTGAACTGGATCGCGGATGTGCGCATTGACCACAATATGACCCGGGACATGGGCCTGACCCCGTGCGGCTACCTGGCCGTCTCCGGCGACCGGCTCGTGGTGCCCAATGGCCGCTCTCACCCTGCCGGACTGCAGCGCGCCGACGGGCAACTCATCTACTACGTGCAAGGCTACCGCAACGGCCACTGCCGCGTGGCCCTCAGTGGCCTCTACGGTTTTGTCGGCAAGACCGGCGTCATCAGCCTGCAGGACTTCCGCGAGCTGGCCAGTCGCTGGGCGGAAGCGGGCCAGAAGGGCCCCGAGGGCTACGACGGGGCCCGGATCGACTTCTTCGAGGGGCCTTTCCTGGACTACAAGAGCCTGCCGGCCTGCGACGCTTTTTCGGTGTTCGACGGGGCGCGGGTGTACGGGCTCCTGAATGGCGTCTTTTCGGCCTATGACCTGGCGCGTGCGGCGTTGTCGGAACAGACGGTTGAAAAGCCCACGGGGGCGCAGCATCCGTACCGCTGGGATGTGCCAGTGGCCTGGCGTCAGAGCACGCCCTTGGCCGGCCAAGCGGGCCGGACGCTGATCAAGGCAGGAAGCCGTCTCTACGGGTGTGCCGGCACAACGCTCATGGCCTTGGACTTGGTCGAGCCGGGAGCACGTCCGGGGCCCATCTCCTGGCAGGTCGATCTCGGCCAGCCCGCGGAAAGCCTGGCGGCGGCCGAGGGGCGGTTGTTCGTGTCGACACGTCAGGGCCGGGTGGTGTGCTATGGGGCGGCGACGGCGGGCTCGCCGCGGCGCTGGTCGGAGCCCGCGCCGGGGTTGCCGGCCGCGGCGTCGTGGCGTGGGGAGGCGCTGCGTCTGGCGCAGGTGGCCGACGTGAGTGCGGGCTGGGCGGTGCTACGCTCGGGTGGCGCGGAGGCCGTTCTCGGCCTGCTCCAAGGCACCTCATTGTCAGCGCTTGCGGTGGTGGCCGACGCGGCTACGGCCGACGGCCTGCGTCGGCAACTGTCGGGATATGGCCTGCTGGGGCCGCGGGCGACGGTCATAGCGGCCTCTGCCATCCTGCCGCCGTACCTCGCCTCCCTGACCCTGGTTGCGGAGGCCGACCTGCCGCCGGACCTCGCCAGCCTCTGGTCAACCGTGCATCCCTACGGCGGCGTGGTCGCGATCTCGACCGCGGACCCGGGGCCGGTCGCTGAGCGCCTGCGCCGTGCTGCTCTGCCGCAGGCCACGGTGTCCCCCGGGGAACGCCTGGTGCTGCTCCGCCGGGAGGGGCCGCTGCCGGGCTCGGCTGCCTGGACGCACGAGTCTGCCGACGCGGCGCGGACGTACTCCAGCCGGGACCAGCTCGTCCAAAGCCCGCTCGGGGTACTCTGGTACGGCGAGGGGCCCGGGTACGGCTTCTTCAAGATCCACGACTACGGCCTGGGACACAAGCCGGAGGTGGCCAACGGCCGGGTGATCGCGCTGCAACAGTCCACCGGGACGCTCTTTGCCTACGATGCCTACACCGGTCGCGGCTTCTGGCAGGTCAAGGTCGCCGAGCGCCCCAATCCGTCGCCCTGGCTGCTGGATGGCTCTTACGAATGGAGCTGGACTGCCGACGGCGGGCCGACGCCGCGCTACGCCTGCGAGGGGGAGTCGGTCTACGTGGCCTACGAGGGCGCCTGTCGGGTCCTGGATGCGGCATCGGGCAAGGAGACCGCACGCTGGGACTTCGCGGATCTGGGCCGCGCCGGCGCGAAACCCGCGGTCAAAGGCATCAGCGTGAGCCCGGAGCAGGTGGTCATCCTGGCCGGGTACAGCGCGGAACAGGCCATCGAGCAGGGCCTCTGGGACGGTGAGCTGCTCCTGGGATTCGACCGCCGTACGGGCCAGCGGCTCTGGGTGCGCCAGGCCGTGGAACGCTTCAACTCCAAGGCGGTGGCGATCCTGAATGGCAGTGTCTACTGCGTCGACTCGATCTCACCCCTCGATACCGACCGCTGGCGGCGCCGGGGCGCCACGCTGACGGAGGCCGAATCGGTGGTCTACGCGCTCGAGGCCAAGAGCGGCGTGGAACTCTGGAAGAAGAGCTGCCGTTATCCGTACAAGGTCTATGGCGGGTCGGCCTGGACCGCCATCATGGCACGCGACGACTGGATCGCCGCAGCGCCCGAGGCAGGACTGATCCTCTGCGGCCGGGAGGGCCAGGTCCGCGCCCTGCGGCCCGCGGACGGGGAGGAGCTCTGGAAGCGGGACGGTGGCGGCTTGCAGCCGCTGATCGTGGGGCGCGAACGCTTTCTGGCGCAGGATGGCCAGGCGTACAGTCTGAAGGACGGCGCCGCCCTGAGCCAAGCGGCGCTGTTTGCGCGCGGCGGCTGCAACTACGGCGTGGGTGGCGAGTATCTCGCTTTCGTGCGCGACTATTCGGCGATGTGGGTCGACTTGGGCAGCGGCCAGCGCCACTACGCCCGCAACCTGCGCGCCGGGTGCAGCGCCAGCCTGGTGGCCGCCGACGGGCTCCTGAATGCGCCGAACTTCTCGCCGGGGTGCATGTGCAACTACCCGATTCAGACCTGCACGGCCTGGGTCCACATGCCTGGGATCGAGTCCTGGGCCGGGGCCGAGGCGGTGAAGATGACGGTGCCGCGCGGGGACAACGGGGTGCCGAAGGTGAGCGCGGCGGAGGGCGCCAAGCTGCGCGAGTACGCCAGTCCACATCTCCTTGCCAGCCTCGAGCGGGCCCAGAGCGCGCGGCTTGGGGAATGGCGCTTCGACGTCGGCAAGGCGCTTGAGGAGGTCGTCGCTGACAGCTCTCCCAAGAGCGTGCCGACGCGGGTGGTGGGGAGCGTAGCCCTGGCGCCCGGGGTCGCGGGGCAGTGCCTGGTCCTGGCCGGCCAGGGCCGTCTCAGCGCCACCCTGCCGGCCGACTCCAGGCCGCGCTCGGCCGTGTCTCTCTGTGCCTGGATTCGACCGGAGGCGCGGCTACCCTACGGGCCCGGGATGGCGGGCATCGTGGAATGTGCGCAAATCTACCGGCTTTGTCTGGTCAATGCCGAGGCGCCCTACAGCGCTCATTTCGGCGTCCAGCTCGCGAATGGCGTCTGGGTGTCGGCCAATACAGAGAAGAAGATTCCGGCCGGGCAATGGACACACCTGGCTGGAACCTTCGATGGGGAGACCGGCGAGGTCCGGATCTTCCTCAACGGGGTGGAAGTGGCCCGCGGCACCGGTACGCCTGGGGTTTTCCTGCGGGAGCCGCAGGGGCCCGTGCAGATCGGGGTGCGCGATACCGGCTCGTTTTTCAGCGGGGCGCTCGACGAGGTCCGGGTCTACCAGGGGACGTTGAGTGCCGCGGTGGTCCGCACCCTTGCCAACGCGGCCACACCCCCGCCCGCCCCGGCGCCGCCGCCCTAGTTCTGAGCCTGCGGGTCAAGCCGAAATTGGGTTACGAGCGGCTGAAGGAGGTCCCGAAGACGTCGGTGGTGCAGCGCGTGTACGGTCGCGTGTTTGGGCTCTCGCGGCAAGGGGTTGCGTAGTGGCAGGCAAAGTTATGGCCTGAGGTGGTGCGGGCTGAGGCGCTGGCTGGCCCTGTGCTGCACGTAGCCCGTTCTGGTCCGACGTCCATTCCCCTGCCACACGAGCACAACCGCCAGCCCACTTGCGCCCGGCGACAGGCGGGATACTGTCATTCGGCAGTGCCTACAGGAGGAACCCCATGAGTACGTTGCGCCAGCCTCTCGCGCTCGGTAGCGCCATCGTCCTTGCGCTCGCCTTCAGCCTTCAGGCCCTGGGTGCCGCGGGACTGCCACCCACCGAGCCGCCACTGCCACCGGAGGCGGGACCCGTCTGGGATGTCGCCCAGGCGTGGACGGCCCGGTCAGCAGCACGCGAACGATTCTGCCTGAATGGCTTGTGGAGATTCCGCTCGCACACCATCGAGGAGCCCGAGCCAATCTGTGCCGACGGCTTCGACGATGCCAAGCTCTCCGGCTGGGCGCTTACCGACCTCACCCCGAAGGCCTGCAAGGCGCAGTGCGACACGGTGACCAAGAAGGTCGGCGCCGGCGCCCTGCGGCTCGATTTCGACCTCCCGGCCCGCGTCAACTTTCACCACCTCACCAAAGAGGTCGCGGTGAAAGCCGACACCTCCTACCTCCTTTCCGCCTGGGTGCAGACCGACCTCGAATCTGGCTATATCACCCTGGAAGTGCAAGATGTGCGCAACCGTTTCGAGGGCAAGACCAGCACGATCGTTCAGGCCGAGGCCTCGGACCGCATCGCGGGCAAGACCGCCTGGCAGCGGGTCGAACGGCCCTTTCGCACCAAGCCGGGCGCGGCACGGCTGCGGCTGCTGGTGCGCCACTACGAAGGACCCGACGCGCTGAAGGGCACCGTGCGTCTTGATGACCTGCAAATTCGGGAGAAGGCCGAAGCGCCGGCCGGGATCACCCCGCCGTCCGACGACGCCTGGGGTTTCTGCAAGGTCCCGGGCAGTCCCAAGAGCCCCGAGATGATCACCTACTGGAATGCCAAGGACCCCATGAAAGGTAAGGGCGCGTCCCTCCGCTGCGCCTGGTATGAGCGTGAGGTGACCCTCCCCGCGGCGTGGGCGGGACGGCGCATCGTGCTGGCGGTCGACCGCGTCTCGACCGAGTTGACCCTGTTCTGCAACGGCCAGGAGGCGGGCACCGCAGGCTGGCTGGGGGGCGAGATCGACCTCACTCGTTGGGTCAAACCCGGGTCGCCCCTGCGCCTGACAGCCCTGGTGCGCGGCCTGGATCCGGGCGAGGTCTCGGAGCTCTTCGCGGAGGGAAAGGTCGAGGCCTGGCAACGCCGTTCGGGCTCGTGCAGCATCGTCGGCGACGTGTGGCTGGAGGCGATGCCCGCCGCCGGGCCGCGGGTTGGGCCGTTCCTGGTTCAGACGCGGGTTCAGGGGATGGAGATTTCGGTGCGCGCGGACCTCGAGGGCACCGCCGACGGGGGCGTCGCGGCGGGGCTGACGCTGCTCTGCCAGGTGCGCGACGGCGAGCGTGTCGTCAAGGAGTTCTCCGCGCCTATTGCCGCCGGGACCACCTCCGCCAAGGCCAGCGCGCCGTGGCCGGAAGCGGAGTTATGGGACATCGGCAAGCCGCGGCTGTACCACCTGAGCGTGAGCCTGACCCGCGATGGCAAGATCCTCGACCAGTCGTTGCCCGAGCGCTTCGGCTTCCGCGAGTTCGAGATCCGCGGCAAGTTCTACTACCTCAATGGCGTCAAGATCAACCTGCATCCCTGCGCCTACTACGTCGGGCAGTTCTACTCCCTGGCACCGGAGTGCATCAGTCGCTGGTTCGACCGCATCCTGGCCGAGGGTCGAAATTTCGTCTACACCGAAAGCGTCGACAGCCCAAACCGCGCCGAAGCTATTCTGCCGGTGCTGCGGACCGCCGACGAAAAGGGCGTCCTGATGGCGGTGACGCCCATGCAGATCAACGCCTTCTGGGAGCGCCTCGAGGAGCCCGCGGTGCGGCGCTACTACGAGAATTGCCTCCGCACCCGGGCACACCGGGTCTGGAACCACCCGTCCTTGGCGCTCTACCGCCTGAACATGAACTTCGACTGCTACGCCCAGGACCAGAACCCCCTCGTCCTCGACGGTCAACAACTCCCACCACCCGAGACACGCCTGGGAAAGAAGTTCGCCGCCGCGCTCGCCTCATCCGCCATCATGAACGGCATCGACCCGAGCCGCCGGACCTACCACCACGCCAGCGGCAACATGGGCGACATGTACACCCTGAACAACTACCTCTGCTGGCCCGTGCCGCAGGACCTGCGCGAGTGGCTCCAGGTCTGGGCCGAGCGTGGCACCAAGCCCCTGATGATGGTCGAGTTCGATCTGCCGTACCCAGGCTCGTTCCAGATGCTTGACCCGACCCACTGGTGGTGCAACGAGCCGGTCATGACCGAGTATGGCGCCATCCTGCTTGGGGAGCGCAGTTACGCGCTCGAGGATGACGACTTCGTCGACTTCTGCGATCTTGCCTGGAACCGTGAGAAGAAGGCGTGGGAGTCGTCGTACGGTTACTTCTGCGGCGCCGTGGCGCCCATCCTCGATGAGTGCGCCTCCAGCTACTACAGCACGGTCCTGCCCGCCTGGCGCACCTGGGGCATCTCGGGCGGCATGAATGCCTGGGAGTATGCCACGGTCCGGGCCAAGAAGCGCGCCGCGAAACCGTCCGGTGGTTGGGGTATGCGGGAACGCCCGCCGGACCTGCCGCGGCCAACCGCTTGGGCCGCCCTGCAGCAGCCCGGTTTCGCTCCGGACGTGTTTACCTACGACGTCCGCGGCAATGGCCATATCAACACCTACCAGTTC
>CAILKC010000243.1 GCA_903834675.1 uncultured Victivallales bacterium
AGGGCTGCGCGAAGGCGCTTAGTTCAACAGCGGTTTCGGGCCATCGAGAACGCGGCTAAGGTGTTACAGAAGCGACTAAGTCAGCAGCTAATGACTTTGGGGCAATGCTTTCTGTGCGTACGGCACCGGATCATGCTTTCTGTGCGTACGGCACCGGATCGTACGGCACCGGATCATGCTTTCTGTGCGTACGGCACCGGATCGTACGGCACCGGATCACGGCACCGGATCCAATGCTTTCTGTGCGTACGGCACCGGATCCAGGCACCGGATCCAAGCGTAATTCCCCTCGGATTTTCCGGGCGGTAGGCGCGAATGCCAGACGCCGCGGAGCGCTGAAAGCGCGGCCCTTCCTCAGCCCAGGGCAACGCCCTGGGAATGGAATCCAAAACGAGATTGAGCCCTGCCGGGGCGGCATGCCGACAGTTTACGACCCCAAAGGGTGAGAAAGCGGCGTCAAGCCGCCGACAGTCCAAAGCCTGTCTGGCTGCGCCAGGCGGTATCATACTGCACCCCAACCACGTGTGGTGCTTTTGAGTGCGGTGGCTCGACACCGCTTTCGGAGCGCTAAAAGCGACCGAGTTTGGTTATCTTAGCGCCCATGGGACGCTGCCCTGGGCTGAGGGATGGCGCCCCTTCGGGGCTAAAGAGTCCATGACTGAGCCTCCTGCGTGCGGGGTCCGACGTGGTGAGAACTCGGGGCCGGGCATTCGGGTTCCGTCCTTCCGACAATCTGGTCATGCACCCGTCGGCGGCAGTGGGCTTTGCCTCTGGCTGCCCAGGGCGCACATTACAAGCGCGCCTGATGATGGCGCCGGGGCCGTCCGGTGGCGGCAGGGTGGTGGTTCAGACGCGGCCAGGAGAGCACGATGAAGCGTTTGCATAGATGGATGCGGGGTTTGGCGGTCCTCGGTGGGCTGGCCTCGGGCTGGCAGGCGGCCCCGGCGGCGGAGGCCACGGCCTACCGCAGTCACGGCATGGCCATGCACGGTGACCTGAAGTACCCGTCCGACTTCACCCACTTCGACTACGTCCAGCCGGACGCGCCCAAGGGCGGCGCCGTACGCCTTGGCGCCAGCGGGGGCTACGACTCGTTCAACGGCTTCATCTTGCGCGGCAGCGCCGCCGACGGGCTGGAGTTGCTCTATGACACGCTGCTGGTCGAATCGGCCGACGAGCCCTTCTCCTCCTATGGGCGGCTGGCGGAGGCCATGGAAGTCCCGGCGGACCGCTCATGGGTCATCTTTGATCTGCGACCCACAGCGCGCTGGCACGATGGCGCCCCGGTCACCGCCGACGATGTCATCTTCACCTTCAACACGATGCTGGAAAAGGGGCACCCGACTTTCAAGTTCTACTACAAGAGCGTCAAGGCCGTGGAGAAGCTCGGAGAGCGGCGGGTGAAGTTCTCTTTCAGCCCGGACGAGACGAACCGGGAGATGCCCCTGATCATCGGCCAGATCGCCGTCCTGCCCAAGCATTACTGGCAGAGCCGCGATTTTGCGGCCACCACCCTCGAACCCCCTCTCGGCAGCGGCCCCTACCGCATCAAGGCCTTCGAGGCGAACCGCTACATCACCTACGAACGCGTGCCGGACTGCTGGAGCGCCGCGGTCCCCGTCTGCCGGGGAGCCTATAACTTCGGGGAGATCACCTATGAGTACTTCCGGGACGAGGTGGTTCTGCTTGAAGCGTTCAAGGCTGGGAAACTCGACCTCCACGTCGAGAGCATGGCCAAGAGCTGGGCCACGGCCTACGAGCTGCCGGCGGTCCGGCAGGGGGTCATGCTCAAGCAGGAGATCCCGCACCAGCGCACCGCTGGCATGCAGGCCTACGTCTTCAACCTGCGGCGGCCACTGTTCCAGGACCGGCGCGTCCGGCAGGCGCTGGCCTGCGCCTTCGATTTCGAACTCAGCAACCGGAAGTTCTTCTACGAGTCCTACACGCGTTGCCGCAGCTACTTCGGCAACTCGGAACTGGAAGCCAAGGGGCTGCCGGTCGGCGAGGAGCTGGAGGTTCTGCGCCAGTTGGACGGGCAGTTCCCAGGCCAGGTGCCGCCGGAGGTCTTCCAGCAGGAGTACAACCCGCCCGCCACGGGGGCCTGGACCGACGAGAAGGAGCACAGCCGGGCCATGCGGCTGAACCTGCGCCAGGCCGCTGAACTGCTCAAGCAGGCCGGCTGGGCGGTGCGCCCCGCCGACCGCAAGCTGGTCAGCGAGGCCGTTCGGGACGCGAAGGGCGAACTCATCCCTTTCGCCTTCGAGGTCCTTCTGGTCAGTCCCGCTTTCGAGCGCATCACGCTGCCCTATCTGCAGGAGCTGGAGAAGCTCGGCATCCAGGCCACGGTGCGTACCGTCGACTCGGCGCAGTACCAGAACCGTGTCGACGCCTATGACTATGACATGGTGGTCCAAACCTGGGGCCAGTCGCAGTCTCCCGGCAACGAGCAACGCGACCTGTGGACTTCGAGCGCCGCTGCCACCTCTGGCAGCCGCAACCTTGCCGGCATCCGCAACCCGGCGGTGGACAAGGCCGTGGACCTGGTGATCCAGGCCGCCGACCGCAAGAGCCTGGTGCAGCGTACCCGGGCCCTGGACCGCTTGCTGCAATGGGGTCACTACGTCGTGCCGCAGTGGTACTACGGACGCGATCGGGTGGCCTACTGGGACCGGCTCGGACGGCCGCGCGTCGTGCCTTTGCGGGGCGGCGTTGACATCATGACCTGGTGGGTTGATCCCACCCAAGCGGCCAGCTTCGAGCAGCGCTTCCGGGCGCTGAAGTAGCTCGATGGTCCGACCCGGACTGGAGCCGGGAGGTCTGCCTAACCCCGCAAGGCACGCAGTAGCGCGGCGCCGTTCTCTATGAGCGCCTCAGCAATGCCAGCCTTGAACTTGGAGCTGCGCGCCTCATACCCGCCCTCGCCGTAGGCGTCCTGCGTGGGGAAGTACGCCTCGCAGCCGTTGGCACAGCAGCAGTAGAGCGTCAGCGCGTAGGGCGAGGCGGCCTTGACCTGGCGACCGATCTCGGTGAAGGGCTCGCCGGGGGCGCCGGTGATGGCGATGTCGCCGAACGCGAGGGCGCTGAGGTAGAGTGTGATCTGGTCGGGGCCGTGCTCCAGGCGCTTGCGGGTGTAGGCCTCTGCAACGAGGGTCACGACGCCCATGCCCGTCTCCGGGATCTCCGCGTCGCGCCCGGCTTCATGCAGCTCGATGATCTTCTCCGCCTCACGCACCAGCGCCGCGCCGACGCGGCTCGAAGGCACCTCGAGGGTCCGCTGCTGGTAGGCGACGCGGTCCCCCGCGACGGCCTCGGTCTTGCCGTACATCTGCAACACGGCGCCGGCGATGCTGCGGCCCATGTGCTGAGCGTGCTCGTAGCCGCCGTTGGCATCCCACGCGGGTGCGTTGACATTGATATGGTTCGTGTCGCCCTGGGCGCCGTTAAAGTAGACGCAGCGGGTGTTGCCCAACGCGCTCTCCAAGGTCGTGCGCACAAAGCCCGGGAAGTCAGCGGAGAAGAAGTTGCCGCCAATCACGTCGGGATGGACCTGGAAGTTGACCAGCAGGATCTCCGGCGCGTTCTCGCGCTTGATTCTGACCAGTTGCACGGTCTCATCGGGCGCGCCGATCGGCCCCGCGACCTGCGGGTTGCGGCGGCCAGGATTGGTGCGCGTCGTGCCGTCCTTCATGCGGAAACGGCGAATGAACGCGATGCCCTCGAGCGGGTGGCGCGCGATGCCGACGACCGCGGGCATCAGGTCCGCGACAGCCAGCGCGGCCGCGTCCGCCATCCGGCGGAACAGGATCTCGTTGTAGGACGGATCCTTCGCGTACAGGCCGTCGTAGACCACGGGGCCGGTGTGCGTGTGCGTGCAGGCCAAAAACACCGCCGCGTAGGGCAGCGCGGCGCGTTGCGCGATGAGCTTGCGGCAGACGTCACACTCTTCCTGGTTGATGCCGATGACGTCGAGACTCAGCGCGACCGCGGTATGCTCGCCGTCGCTGAAGGCGACCGCGTTCACATACAGCGGGTCACGGATGCCTGCCGCGCGCCGCTCGTTGTAGTAGCCCTGCATGAAGACGCCGAACGGCGGCGTCACGTCGAGGCGGGCGAACCCTGCTTTCAGCATGTGCGGCCCTTTCTCCATCGGGCGGCGAAAACTGGCTGCCTCGGATTGCCGCCGCCGGGCTTGGGCGTGGCCCCCGCTGCGGGGGTCCAGCGCTTCCGAGGCCAGAACGGTACAGCCTCGGGGGTCGGGTGTCGAGAGTGGCTGGCGAGAATCTGGGCTAAGGATAGGGGAAGCTCTTGCAGAACCCCGTGTCTGGCCCTGGAGCCCGCGATGCCATCGCCCGTTCCGGGCGGGTTCGCGGTGCCCGCCGTCGCAAGACCCCCATGTACGGCGGAAGCCCCGGCAGTGCCGGTACGGACCGCCGACTCCAGGCGAGAGGCTGGTGAGCCGAGGGTTCTGCAAGAGCCTCAGGGGGTTGAACTCTGTGCCTTACTCATGTAGTCTCAGGGCTGGCAATCTCGACCCGAGCGCAGGAGTTTCTGCCTGTCCGCCGTGGGTCCGCAGCGCAAAGAAGAGCTTTGTAGCCTTGGGGAGAACCAGAGCCATGAAACGCCGTGACGGGTTGACGAAACGGGCGGTCGTTTGGTCCTGTGCCCTAGGCTTACTCTTGACGGTGCCGGCCCAGGCGGCCGACGCTGGACTCGGCACAGAGGCAGCGCAGTTGCTCAAGGCGTGGGGACGAGACCAGGGCCTGTGCGCGCTGCTCGGGGTGGGCGCGCCGGAGGCGGTGCAACTGGCGACGGACCTGGGCGCTAGCGGCCGGGTCCTGGTCCACGGCATTGCGCTGGATGACGCCTCCCTGGCACGGGGGCGGGCAGGCGTCAGCGCGCGGGGCTGCGACGGCGCGGTCACGATCGAGCGTCTGCCGCTGCAGCCGCTGCCCTACCGCAACAACCTGGTCAACCTGCTGGTGGTGCCGGACCTCGCGGCGGCAACCGCGGCGGGCTACACCGAGGCCGAGGCACGGCGCGTGCTGGCGCCCTGGGGCAAGCTCTGCGTCCGCGAGCAAGGGCAGTGGCGCGTGTCGGGCAAGGACATGACGCCGGGAATGGACGAATGGACGCACAACGTCCACGGCCCCGACGGCAACCGGGTGTCGCAGGACACCAGCATCACCTTCCCGGTGGGCTACCGCTGGAACGGCGGGTTGCCGTTCAATATCGATAACAGCAAGCGCACGGAGAACCGCTACGCGAGCACTCGCGCCATGGCCCTGGCCGACGGACGCTGCTTCACCTTTTCCGACTCCGTGCTTGAGAATCTGCGCGGAGCGCACTTCCTCGGCGAAGAGCTTGACCAGTACGTGACGGCGTGCGACGCCTTCAGCGGGATGCTGCTGTGGCGCAAGCGCATCGGCCGCGTGTACTACGGCGGCTTGTGGTACATGAACATCGCGCCGTTCGCCGCGGTGGGTGACCGCGTCTACACCGCTTCCGAGCAGGGCACGCTGCTAGTGCTTGACGCGGCGACCGGCGAGACCGTGCGCACGGTCGCCACCACCTACCCGCCGGGCGAAATCCTGGTGGACCAGGGCGTGCTGGTCGTCGCCACCTGGCTGGGCGGCACCTGGCTGGGCGAGAGCAAGGTCAACGTTTACGAACGGATTCGGATGCACAGCGGCGTCAGCGCCGGTGCGCTCGAAGCCTACGATGCGGCCAGCGGCCAACGGCTGTGGCAGGTCCCGAGCCTGGCCACCTCCATCCGCAGTGCGGACGGGGTCGTGTTCGCCTCCCTGCGCGAAGGCCCGGATCTGCTCGAGGAGAGCCAGCGCCTCCCGCCCCCCAAGCCGAAGGCGTCGGCGCCCGTCCCTGCCGCCGTCCCCGCCGCCCCGCTTGCGGTTCAGGAGCCACCGCCGAAGCGGCCGCCCCAGGGGATTGTTGCCTTCGATCTGAAGACCGGCACGCAACGGTGGCAGGTCAAAGCTGAGCAGATCTCGCCGAAGAGTTTCGAGACCGACAGCATGCGGGTTGACACGGCTGGCCTGGGCGTGGTGACGGTGGTGCTGGGTCAGCTCTCGAGCGAGAGTAAGTCCACCGTTCTGTCCGCCAGGTCCGGCGAGTGCCTGATTCCGGTTGTGAGCGGGCTGCCGGTGCTGGTTGACGGTGCGCTGCATGCCGGCGGAAAGAGGTACGATCCGGCAACCGGGAAGGAACAAGGGCCGTCCCCGTACTCGCTCGGGGGAACGGTCTGCACGCCGAGTTACATCGCCGGAGACATCATCGTCCGCAATCGCGGTTGCAGCTTCAGCGTGGGCGGAAAACCGGTCACCTATGCCGGCGCCCGGGGCGCCTGTGGCACGGCATCGGTTCCAGCGTATGGCGCGTTCTACACGCCGCAGAACTGGTGTACCTGCTGTCCCCCCCAGATTTCGGGGTTCATCTGCTTTGGACCGATCGGCAGCGAACCGACGGCAGCGCAGATGACCGCTGCCCCCGTCGTCGAGCAGGGTCCGGCCTTCGCGGCGGCCCTCGGCGCCGGGGTAGGTGACGAGGCCAAGGAGTGGCCCATGGTCAGGCGCGACGCGACGCGCAGCAGCGCCACGGCGGCGGCCGTTCCCGCCAAGCTGGACCTGAAGTGGCAGCGGGCGATTGCGTCGCCGAAGCTGGACAGTCTGGTGGCCGCAAACTGGCGCGAGTTCCTGAACAGCGCCCTGACCGCACCGACCGCTGCCGGTGGGCTGGTCACGACGGCCGTCATGGACGCCAATCAGGTCGTGGGGCTGGACCTGGCCAGCGGCGAGATCAGGTGGCGGTTCACCGCGGGCGCCAGGGTGGATTCGTCCCCGACCCTCCATCGCGGGCTCTGTCTGTTCGGCGCCCACGACGGCTATGCCTACGCCCTCGACAGCCGCAATGGCCAGTTGAAGTGGAAGGCGCGGTTGGCGCCCAACGACGAGCGCATGATGTCCTACGGCAAGATTGAGTCGCCCTGGCCGGTGGTAGGCTCGGTCCTGGTGACCGACGGCATGGCCTACGCCTCAGCCGGCCGGAGCCAGGGCTCGGACGGCGGCATCGTGGTCAGGGCGCTGTCGCCCCAGACCGGTGCCGTGGCGTGGTCCAAGGCTCTTCCCCCCACCGGGAATATGCCCGCTTTACGCCGGAATGACCTGCTCTTCAGGATGCCCGACGCGCTGCAGCTCATGGTCACGCGCCTGGATCCCAAGACCGGCGAACTCCGGCCCAATCCGACTCGCGAGGTCCACGAATACCAGGACAAGCTCGCCAACACCGCTAGACGTCTCGCGCAGCTCAAGGAGCAGTTGGCGGCGGCGAAGGACGGCAATCCCAAACTCCAGGAGCAGATCGCCAAGCTTGAGGAGGAGCAGAAAACCTTGATCGCCAGCCGACCCGTCGGCGAGATCGCGCCGTTCGTGGGTGGCGGTAGCCGGGGCTCCGAGGGGTACGCAGACTGGAACTGGCCGCGACTCGGGACCCGCAAGTTCGTGCAGATGAACTACGGCAACCTCGGCGGCACCCTCTTGAGTTGGGACCCGACGGCGGTGTGCAGAATGAACGGCGACCGGCAGGTCTCGCTGTACGCGCTGCCGAAGATCGGCGGCGTCGGCGAGAAGGCGCCCGGGACGCCGGACTGGTCCGCGACGCTACCCCCGACACACCAGATCACCGCCCTGGTCCTCTGCCAGGATGGCGTGGTGGCCGCCGGTGGCGTGTATGCGGCGGACCCAGCAACCCCGGCCAAGGGGTTCGTGACGGTTCTGTCACGGGATGCGGGCAAGATCACGGTCGAGCGGCTCTTCGACGCGCCGGTGGTCTACAACGGCATTGCCGTCCTGGACAAGCAGGTCTGCGTCGCGCTCGACAATAGCTCAATCTGCCTCGTCGGCGAGTGAGCCGGCCGCGGGGCGGCGCTGGGCGCAAGTCAGCTCCGTAGGGGTTTGCTTGTATGAGACTTGCAGCAAACTCGTGTGCCACCGGGCGCTTCCCATTCCGCCCTTCGTCCGCCGCGGCGGACGAAGGGCGTTGGAGGGCGCCGCTGCGTCGGCGCCGCGGCGGCCACGCCGATTCGACAGGCTCACGGTCTTCGACAGGGCCGCCCTCCAGGCGATCCGGCGCGTCCCGGCCGGATCGGAAGGGGAACCGCGGCGGCAAGTCTCATTC
>CAILKC010000244.1 GCA_903834675.1 uncultured Victivallales bacterium
CAGCAACCCAAGGAGTTTCAGCATGCCGAAGATCCTGTACATCAAGGCCAGCCCGCGCGGCAACGAGTCGTTCTCCACCCGCGCCGCGGAGGCGTTTCTTGCCAGCTTCCTCGCCGCCCACCGGGAGTACCAGTCTGAGACCCTCGATCTGTTCAGCGCCACGATCCCCGAATTCCGTGCTCCTGCGTCTCAGGCCAAGTACGCAGTGATGTCCGGCCAGGCGCCCCGCGGCGAGGCTGAGCAGGCCTGGAAGCCGATCATCGAGGCCATCAATCACTTCAAGAGCGCCGCGGCCTACGTGGTTTCCGCGCCGATGTGGAACTTCGGTATCCCCTACCGCCTGAAGGCCTACATCGATGTGATTGCGCAACCCGGGCTGACCTTCAGCTTCTCGCCGCAGACGGGTTACACGGGGTTGGTGACCGGCCGACCGCTGGTCCTGGTCCTGGCTCGCGGCGGGGCCTACGGCAGCGGCACCGGCGGCGAAGCCTACGATCACCAGGCGCCCTATCTACGGACCTCGTTCGGGTTCCTGGGGTTCACCAACCTGCGCACGGTCCTGGTGGAACCGACGCTGGCCGCGGGTCCGCAGGGGGCTGATGCGGCCTTGGCCAAAGCCATCAGCGAACTCCGCACCCTGGCGCTCGATCCGACCCTTCTGAAGGCCTGAGCGCGAGTGCGGTCGCGGACCCTTTCCCACGGTACCACGGTTTCCGGGTTGACAGTGCCCCCTCGCTGGCCTACCTTCACGCCTCATGAAATCCATTGCTGAAGTACTGTGGTCGGAACGGACTCGCGAGGAATTTGCTGCCTACGCCGACGGTGGCGCGGTGGTGATTGTGCCGATCGGCTCGGTGGAGCAGCACGGCCTGGCGCTGCCGGTGAACACGGACAACCGCGAGGTTGAGTTCGTGGCCCAGGAGGGAGCACGCCGGGCCGCGGGGCCGGTGTTGGTTACGCCGGTTATGCCGTTTGGCATCTCGCTGCACCACATGATGTATCCGGCTGGCACGATCACGCTCCGGGTCGAGACTCTGCTGCACGTGCTTAGCGAAGTCTGCGAATCGGTGGTGCAACATGGCTTCGACCGGATCCTGTTGCTCAACGGTCACGGCGGCAACATGTCAACCATCAGCGCCGCGGCGCTGGAGCTGAAGTTCCGGCTGGTGCGTCAAATCCAGGCGGCCAACTGGTGGGAACTGATTCTGGACGTCTTTGGCGAGGTCTGCGAGGGTCCGGTCACCGAGACCATCGGCCACGCCGGGGAGTCTGAGACCTCCTGCATCCTGGCCCTGACTCCTGAGTCGGTGCGGCGCGATCGTCTGAAACTGGTCCCGGGAATCACGGATGATCCGGCCCGCGGGAGCGCCGCGAAGGGGCAGCGTATCCTCCAGGCCGGGGCCGGGGCCCTGGCGCGGTTGCTGGACGAGATGGCGGCCCGCCCGGGCCGTGAAGTGGTCGGGATTCCCACCTACGCGGAACGGCGCTGAGCCGAGGGTTCGGCAAGCGCCTCGGAGGGGCCCCGCGTCAGGGAGCGCCGCTGCGACCGAGGGCAGGGGCGATGGCGGGGAGGACATCCTGGGCTTCGCGGCGGTTGAGTTCGAAGAGGACGAAGCCGCCGGTGGGTACGGCCCGGGTGACGTTGATCTGCCGGATGACCTCGATGGCGTCCAGCTTGGCGGTGGAGACGCCAATGCCGGGGTAGACCTCGACCCCGGTGCCGCGCAGCCAGGCCGCTTGGCGCAGCACATCGCTCTTCTGGGCCTCGGCATCACCGTGGTAGTTCATGGGGCAGACAAAGTCGACGTAGCGCTTTTGCGCCCAGGTGACCCAGTCCTGCGCCACCGCCTCGCGCGCTGAGGTCCAATTGCTGAATACGGCAGCGGAGACCTGGGCGTCGGGCCGGACCTGGCGTACGGCCTCGGCGACGCGCCGTACGGTCTCGGTGATCATCTGGCGGCGGAAGTCATTCCACGGTCGCGACAGGGCAGAGCCGGCGCCGACGGCGGCGGGCCAGTTGTCGAGGCGGCGACCGAGGCTTCTCTCGAAACCCGCCCGGCAGGTGTCGCAGTAGCAGCCGTCACTGCCGGGGAAGCGGATGAAGTCGAGATGCACCCCGGCGAGATCGCGGTACTGGGTGACGAGTTCGGCCGCGGCGCGGGCTTCGAGGAGCCGGTTGTCGGGGTGGGAGGGGCAGAGCCACTCACGGATGGCCCCGTCCTCGGAACGTTGCAGGCGCCCGGCGCGCCGGAACCTGGCCAGCACCTCGGGGGGCGGATTGGGACCGAGGTTAAAGCAGAGCTTCCAGGCATGGACGCGGATGCCGCGTGGGGTGCAGGCTTTCAGGCAGGCGCGCATCTGGTCGCCGCGTTCCCGGAGGGTGGGGCTGGCATCGAGCACGGCGCTGGGGTAGTCCGCCTGACCGGCCGTGGCGATGTTGACAAAGAGGGTGTTGAGGCCGCCGACGGCCATCTGGCGGGCGGTCTGTTCCCAGCTCCAGCCGGCGATGCCGTAACCGCGGTGACACCAGGCGCCGCGCAGTTCGTGGGTCGGCGCGGGTTGCAGCAGCATGACTCCACGGGCGAGCTGTTCGCGGCAGCGGTCGAGGGTGGCAATGCACTCCGGGTAACGGCTGGCCTGGCAGTGGGCTTCGGCGGCGCGATACAAGTCCGTCGCCTGGCGCAGGGCGGCCAGGCTCGAAGGGCTGCCGGCGGCGCGTGTGAGTAGATGCTCAACCGTCTGCTCGAAGGCAGCCTCGGAGATGCCCGCGGTCACGGCCTGGAGTTGGTGCGTGGCGGCCTGCCGCCAGACGTCGGGTAGGAAGTGCCCTACGAGGGCGAGGAGCAGGCGCCGGCCGTTGGTGGTATCTCGGGCCAGGTAGACATGGCCGAACCAGGCCCCACGGGTGCTGACGACCAGGGCGGTCCGCTCGGTTCGGCGACCGCTGTTACTGGTCCACCAGCCCAGCCGCTGGGCGCCCTGTCCAGTCGGCGCCAGGTCAAGGGCATTCCCGGAGTCCTGCCGCAGGCTCGCTGGTAGTCCGCGCACGCTGCCGCTGTCGAACTGGACGCCCGCGATGCCGCCGGGGATGTCGGTGGCCTTGATGTACTGGCCGGTGCTGATGCCGAGGATCTGGCCGAGCGCGGGGGGCAGGTTGTAGAAACCGATGACCCTGCCGCCAGCGCTCGCAAAGTCGGTAAGTCGACGGGTCAGATCGGCTGGCAGGGCCGGGTGGTAGGGCAGGAGCACCAGGCGGCTACCGGCAAAGCCGGCCTTGGCCGCGTCGATGTCCTCGATGCACGAGGGCAGGATGCCGGCCGAGGCCAGGGCGGAAGCGACGTTACGGGCGTAGCTGTGGGCCGCGGCCCGTTCGCCCGAGGCCACGCTGCTGCTTGACCGCAGAAGGGTGGCGGCGACGTTCGGCGTGAGCTTCTCCAGACTGGCCAGATAGAGCGTGGTCTCTTGCGCGCCGCCGCGCCAGGCGGCCAGGCGGACTTGATCCACCTGGCCCCAGCCGCGCGAGACGCCTTCCGGAGCGGTGTCCGTCTTCAGTACCTGCAGCGTCGTCCAGCGGCCGGTGACGCCGAGGGATACTTTGGCGGCGTGCCAGATGCCATTGGCACGGACGTAGACGTTGAACTGGCTGATCGGGGAACTATCGGTGCAGAGCAGTCTGAGGGTCAGTCCCGGGGCGGTCAGGAGATTCCAGTTCACCGCGATGTCCCAACTGCAACGGTCGCTCGCGGCGCTGGCGAAGGGGCAGACGAGTTGGAGGGCTGGCCGACCCTGGTAGGAGACGGCGCGGGCGGGACGGGAGCCGGGGCCGGCCCGCACCTCGGTGGCCGCGGGCAGGGCCGCGCCCTCACAACGTATCGAACCCGCCAGGCTGAGCATGACCAGCACCAAGGCGAGGACAGGGGAGCGGAAAAGGGAACGGGCGCGGGGCACGGCTTCCAGAGACACCCCTGACATCGCGGCGGACCGCCGAATCCCGCGGCGGGGGGCGTCGGCGGCCGCTCGCGGACTTCTGGCGAGCAGTCCGGTTTGAGGTTCAGAGTTCACGCTTCAGCAGAGCCCTCGGCCCGTCGCGGTGGACTTCGCCTCTGCACTGGCGTTCTCAGGTTGCCGGGCCAGATTAGGCCCGAACTATAGCGGCCAGGCGCGTTGCTGCCATCTCTCCAGGAGTCCGAC
>CAILKC010000245.1 GCA_903834675.1 uncultured Victivallales bacterium
CCGGGGGCTTGGCTGACCCTGAACCCTGTTTTCCTCTCCGCCAGTCTCCCAGTCCGTCTCCTCCAGTCGCCGTTTCCCCGTCTCGCCGTCTCGCCGTTTCCTGAACCCCAGGACCTGAGGTGTCACCACCTACGGAACTGACCTGCGCCCGAAGGCAAGGGGGGGCCTTGCCTGGCGTCTTCGGAGCGGGTATGGTGCGCGGGTGACGCCCGGCTCCTCGTGCCAGCAGTCTCCCACATTCAGACGCGGACCGGGCGAGGAGAGCGACAGACCATGAGAACCAAACTTGCCTTCATCGGCCAGGACAGCCTGCCGGGCGTGGAAGCCGATGCCGCGTTCTGTGTGGCGCAGGGGTTCGAGGGCCTCGAGTACAACTATTGGGGCAACTTCGAACAACTCAGCGAGGCTACCGTCCAGGCGATGGCGGAGATCCTGGCCCGGTATGAGGTCAAGTGCGTCATGTTCGGGCTCTGGGGCTGGAACCACCTCGCGCCCGAGCCAGCCGAGCGGCAGAAAGCACACGCCATGCTGCGCCGCGCCATCGCCTTTGGCCGCATTCTCAAGGCCGAGGTGCTCACCGTCGGCGGCGGGGTGTTCAGCGGCGTGCTCGAGGAAAACGTAGCGGAGTTCGTCAAGGTATTTCCGCCCCTGCTGGACGAGATGGAAGCCGCCGGCTTACGATCGGCGTTCTATGCCATGCATGGCAAGAGCTTCTTCGACCGCCTCGAGGCCTACGAACGGGTGTGGCAGACGCTGCCCCAGGTCGGCATCAAGTACGACCCGGCGAACTGGCGGCATCACGGTGACGACTACCTCGCCGTGGTGCGTCGTTACGGCAACAAAGTGGCTCATCTGCACATCAAGGAGCATCTCTACCACAACGGTGAACTGGCCAGCCAGCCGTCGGCCGGCATGGGTGACATCGAGTGGGGCAAGGTGTTCGCCTTTCTCTACGAACACGGCTACAACGGCCCTCTCTCCGTCGAGCCACACGGCCAGATCTGGTCTCAGGGCGAGATGCGTCGCAAGCTGTTGCTGCTCACCCAGCGCGCCATCAGCCCCCTGCTGATCTGAGGGCGCCGGGCCTGCCGAAGCGCGGCTTGCGTCTCAAGGCTCGGTCAGCCACACCTTGGCACCGGGCAGGGGCTGGCCGGCGGGGTCGGTCAGGCGCAGGCACCAGCCGGTCGGGCCACCTCCCTGGATGATCTTGAGCAAGATGAGGTTACGACCGGCATTCAGGGTTACCGGGAAGCGCTCGGCATCCACGCCCGCGCTGCGGCTGAGGTTGGCGCCACCGAGAAGCTGCCCGTTGAACCAGAGCTTGAAGCCGTCGTCGCTGCCCAGCCGAATCTCCGCCGCGCGGACCTCGCCGGGCTCGACGTAGGCCGCCACGTAGTAGGCGATGTTCTGGTCGAAGGGCACGGCCGGGACCTGCTCCTTGAGCATGGCGATCTCGGTGCTGACCCGGAGCGCGCTCCAGGGGTTCTCCAGCACCCGCTCGCCCGCCTTGCCGTCGAACCACTGCCCGGCTTCCGGGCTGCCGACTGCGGCGCGGAAGACGGCCCGGCGCGTGAGGCCCAGGGCCGGCCGCACGCTGGCCTCATTGATGAAATCCTGCGCATAGCCGGCGGTAGCCTCGCCGCCTCCGGGGCTCGGAAACGGGGCGCAGAGCAGCACCGTCGTGAGAAAACCCTCGGGGTTGAGCGGGTAGGGCCCTGCCGTGTCCAGCGCCTCGGCGGGCGGCGTCGCTGAGACCTGCGGTCGGGCGGCGCGCACCAGGCGCTGGGCTTTCAACTCGGCCTGGAAGGCGGCAAAGAAGGTCTGCGCCCGCGCCATCTCCTGCTGCCAGGTCGCCCGGTCGCCCAGGAAGTAGAGGCGGGTGCGGAAGGCGTCGAGGCGGTCCTCAAATGAGCTGACGCCCTGGCCGAGCGTCGCGCCGGAGAACACCTCCGTGACGTCGGCCGACCGACGCAGGGCAAAGGTCCGCGTGCCGGCGGTGCGGGTGTGGATGGCGAGGAAACTGCGGTTGGCGTAGATGATCTCGTCGGCGTCGCAGTAGAGGTGACACCCGGCGCGGCGGGCCAGGCTGCGCAGGAGGTCGGCCGGGGCCATGAGTGAGCCAATCCAGATGTCTGTAGACTCCGGGCCGGTGCGGCTGACGATGGCGGGTCGCCCGCCGTCCTCGAAGGTGGCCAGCACCGTGCCGTCGGTGCCGCCGGTCCAGCGCTGCCGCAGCGTGGTCGGGCCGGGAACCTGCTCGCGGACGCCGCCGCTGCCTTTGTCGAGCACCCACTCCGGGCGCTCGAAGCTGCCAAAAACGCGCTCCGGCGCGAAGCCGGAAAAGAGATCGTGGCCGGCGTCGTTCAAGCGCATATTCAGGTTGCGCGTCGAGCCGGTCTCGGCCTCGAGGCCGAAGCCGAGCAACTCGCGGCTGTGCTCCGGCGACATCTCCGGCGCGCGGTCGGGGTTGAAGAGCCCGGGGGCGAACATCCAGACGAGGGTGGCGCCGCGGCGGCGGAGACGCTCGTTGATCAGGCGGCGCTCGGCGTCGGTGAGACGGAAGCAGTTCAGCATGATGTAGAGCTTGTAGGAGCGGGCGCCGGGGGCGAGGACATCGGCCAGTTCATAGTGGTCCACGGGCGCGCCGAGCCGGCAGAGTTCCTGGACTTTGAAAGCATCGATCAGGGCGGTGGTCACGGGCCAAGGCGGCCCGGTAAAGAGACTGTCGAGATCGACGACGCTGGCGATGTCGGTGTCACTGGTGCGGTCGACGCCCATCGCCGCTTCGCCGCAGACTTGCAGGCGTTCGAAGAGATCGAGGACCGGCGGTTGATGATACCACTCCCGGCCCATCTGGAACCACCAGCCGGTGAAGCCTTCGCAGAGCTGGTGGGCGTACTCGCGTTGCAGGCAGGCCAGGGATTCCTGCACGTCCGGCGGGCGACCGTGGAGTGACGGGTTGTCCGGCGCTGGCTCGGCGAAGCTGGTACGGATATCCGACTCGCTGATCCAGAGTTTGCCGTGCGCCCGCAGGCTGGCCGGCGGGAAGCGGATGCAGCCGTGCTCACCGGGACCGCGCCGGTTGTACTGCGGCGGCCCGGACCAGAAGTCGACATCCGGCGAGGCCAATAGATCCTTCAACGTCGCCTGGCCGCCTTCAAGCAGCCAGTGGTTCTGCAGGTAGCCATGGAACATGCCCACGAGCTGCTGCCGATTGCAGGCCTGCTTGACCGCGCTGGCGAAGAGTAGCAGGCTGTCTTCCATGACCTTGTTGTGTACATAGTAGTAGTCGCGCACCTGGCGGTTGCGCTCAGGATCCCAGAACACCCCGGCGTCGGTGGTGCGGCGCCGCGCGGGCAGCGGCGGCAGGGCGGTGGCGAAGTCCGCACTCGGGTCCTGCCAGGCGGCGCGCAACGCGCGCACCTCACCGCCGTAGGTGGCGCGCAGGTGGGTGCGGAAGGCCCGCAGCATCGGCGGGGAGAAATCCACGGCGTATTTCTCGTGGTCGTAGTCCCCCCAGTAGTACCACTCTTCGGTGCCGCCACCGCAGATGAAGTAGCCGATGACATTCGGCGCGTAGGCCGCCTGGCGCACATGGGTGACGTACTCCGCCAGCGCTTCGACCGTCTTCTGCCGCCAGACCTCGGAGGCGAAGCTGGGGTAGCCGCGCTCCTCGGGACTGCGGTCAGTCATGGCGTACCACTTGGTGAAGTGTCGTGGCGAACCATCGTTGAAGGCCATGGTTTCATCCGGATAGTCCCGGGCAAAGCGCGGCGGGTTGCAGACGTAGAGCCGCAGGATGAGGCGGGCGTTGGGCACCTGATCGAGGAAGCGGTTGATCTGATCATCCAGCCGCCGGAAGGTCGCCAACTGCGCCCCCGGCCAACCCACGCCGCCGACCATCTCGAAATGCACCGGAAAGTTGCGGTCCGCGATCTCCGCAATCTGCGGCAGGGTGGCGGCGCAGCGGGTGTAGAGCATGGGGCCGTAGGGCTTGCCATCGATCACCAGCGTCGGCGTGCCGAGCACGGGCTTGACCTCGGCGATGCTCTGCGGCTGGGCGGTCGGCCGGGCGCTCAGCGTGGGCAGCGTCAGGCCGACGCGGGGCGGGGTGCCAGCCAGGGGCTCGGGGTCCTGACCGTCAGGAATCCCGTCCTGGTCGGTGTCCGCCGCCTCGGGATTGGTGCCACGCTCCAGTTCGGCGAGGTCCGGCAGGCCGTCCTGGTCCGAGTCGACCGGCGGCGCGCCCCGGGCCTCGAAGGCGCCGAGGCGAGCGCCTCCTGCGACCTCGAGGCAGGCCCGCGTGTCGGCGGAACGGCCTGGCCCGGCAGCGTGCGGCACGAGGGTGAGATTGACCTCAAAATCCGCCTTCACCGCGACCGGCTTGTCCCACCCGAAAGGCTCGGCATAGATCCATTCGTGCTCATCTGGCCGCACCGAGTCCATCAGATACAGCCCGCCGCTGGCGGCGCGGGCGATGACGCCCAGCCCATACGGGGCCTCGCCGGGATAGCTCGCGTCGTGCCAGGTTGGGTCCGGGTACCAACGGTTCGCCTTCCCCGCCGTCAGCAGGGCCGTATCTGTCGCCTGGCTGTTGCTGAAAAGTCCGGGCGTTGAGCCGGTAGCGCGCAGCGACACGGGGAGCTTGAGCCCTTCGACCTGCGTCGGCGTCGCCACCCGGAAATGGTGATCGATATCCATGAACTCGCGGTAGAAGCGGATTTCGGTGGTGAGTGTGTTGCCAGGGCCCAGGAGATCGGGAACGGTGACCCGGACAGCGGCAAAGACCGGTCCGACGGCGATCACTTCGCAGGCGACCGCGCCGAGCTTCTTCTGCAGGATCTGCGGGTTGCGCCCGACCCACCAGTGGATGCCGTCACCCAGGGTCTCGGTCCGCCGCTCCCCGTCCTTGAGCAAGAGCGAGGTGATGGCACCGCCCTGGGTCGGATCGAGCACGGCCACGTAGCGCTCGGTCTCAACCCGGAAGCTGCCCTCGATCCGGGCCGCGGCCGACAGCGGCGACGGCGCGGTGCAGGCGTAGAGGTGGAAGCGCCGTTCCTGGCCGGGCGGGTCGGCAATCCCCGGGTCGAGCCAGACGCGGGAGCCGACTCGCTGCGCGGGCACCTCCAGACCGCTGCGGAGGTCCCAGGCGCGTACCGCCGCCGCGGCGAGGGGGGCCTGATCCGGCCAGGCCAGGACCACCGGTCGGCGCGTCGTGGCCGCCTCGGGACCGCTCCCCAGGCGCACCAGGGCCCGGTGCGTGCCGTCCGCGCCGCACCAGGGTGGCGCGGCGGGCAGGTCGGCGGCCACGGCCCCGAGCGTGGTCAGCAGCGCCGCGATCAGGGCCCCGAGGGTGTGGACACTCGCCCCGGCGCTCTCCGACGCCCGGTTAAGCGGCGCACGTGAATCCATCTACTACCTCCAGAAACTATTGCACTCAAATTGTTTGCAGTTCATGATGGCACGGCCTGGTGCGACGTACGGTACTGTCGGGTCGGGATGGGTTCAACCCTGCGTCGTCCGAGTCCAGGGCGGTTTCTTGGAACCTTCTTGTATTGCGCTCAGCCAACGTTGCGAATTCATCGCCGCGCCCTTATACTTCACCGATGTGGTTACGCCGCAGCGGTAGGTGCGGTCTTTGCCCGGTGTGCTTCAATACGTTGGGGCGTGTGGCCGGGGTCTCTGTGGTAGAGAGAACGCGCTAGGCGAAACTGAGTGGCTGGAGTTGAGAACAGGGGGTTGACCATGGCAGATGAACAGCCCAAGGTAACGGACGAGGCGGCTTTGGCCGGCCGGATCGAAGGGATCGAGACCCGGATACGAAACTTCGAGGTGTTCTCGCGGCGGGCCAAGATAGCGCAGCGCATCGGGATGCTGCTGATCCTGGGGTTGCTGCTGCTGTTTGTCTACCGCATCTACGCCCACTTCCATGGCTACGCCGTGGCCATGCGTGACTCGGTCAAGCGGGAGGCGCTCTTGAAGGAGTTCCTGGCCCAGGCAAAGCCGGATCAGGTGTTGCGTACCGAGGCCCAGGCGTTGGTGCAGGATATTCAGAATAAGGTGCTCCCCAAGTTGTTCGAGGACGTGGTGGCCGAGTTCAACAAGTCCAAACCCGAACTTGAACAGATGGCCACCGAGATGGGCTCGCGCCTCACCGACTTTGTCAAGACCACCGTGGCCGACCGACTCCGGGAGGCCATGCTGCAGAGCTACAACGAGATGGAGGCGGAGATTCGCAAGAGTTTCGGCGATATGCCCGAGGCGCAGTTCAAGAAGGACTTCGACGCCTCCCGCGACATCTTCATCCAGCACTTCATGGTGGCCTTGGACGAGCGCCTCGGGAAGGTGCAGACGGGGTTGGAGGGGCTCAAGGAGACGGTCAGGACGCACTACGGTAAAGACTTCGCCGCGAATCTGTCGGGCGAAGAGCGGGCGCGGCACGCTGAGATGGTGTTCATCGAATCGTTGATCGATCTGATCGTCTACGAACTGAAACCGGAACTGGGCGACGAGCCATTCCGCCAGGCTGCCAAGTAGAAGGGGGGCTGAAGCTATGAACGACCTACTCGTCACCCGTATCGCATCCCTCGAAGCCTGGTCCGAGAAGCAGGAGCGCCGCGCCCGGCGGGGTTTCTTCTGGTCGGCGCTGGTCTATGGGTTGCTGGTGGTCCTGGTGACCGCCTACACGCTGATCATCCTGCCCATTCTGAAGGAGTTGACCACGCCCAAAGCTCTGGGCGAACAGGCCTATGGCTGGCTGCAGACTGAGGTGCCAGCCCAGCGTCGCGCTCTGGTTGGCTACTGCATGGACAACTCGCCGGTGTGGTCGCAGGCTGGGGTTGAGTTGGTCAAGAGTGCCGTTCCGGCCCTCGAGGGCCACATCAAGGCGGTGCTCGATACCTACTCGGCCAAGCTCGCCGATGGCCTCAAGAGCGAACTGGGCCCGGCCCTCACCAAGGCCGTCGTCGCGCGGACGCCGGAACTCAAGGCCAAGTACGAGGAACTCAAGAAGACCAACAAGGGCCAGGAAGTCCCCGCCACTCTGGCGGCACTGCTTGGTCAGGAGATGGATAGGTATCTCACCAACGACTTCGTGGTCGCTACCGAGAAGCTACAGAACCAGCTCCAGGATCTGGCGACTCGGCCGGAATCGCAGCTTACCCGCCGCGAGGAGGCCCAGCGCCGGGCCCTGAGTGCCTGGACGGTGTTGTCCGAGGAGGGCGACATGGGCCAGGGCGTTCTCGATGAATTGATGGGTAAGGCAAACCAGCTCTTCGTCAAGTACTTCTCGAAAGAGGCGCCGGCGGCGGCTGCCGAGAAGACCGCGCCCACGGAAACCAAGTAAGGCAGCGGTCACGCCGCCCCACAAACGGCTACGCTAACGGCCGCGCTGGAGTAGCGCCGCGGGTGCCGGGCCCGGCCGGACCTCGATCAGGGAGTCCGCGGCTGCGTCGACCGTCTGCTCAGTGCCGTTCGGCCAGCGTAGGGTCAGCGGCACCGGCCTGCTCCACTCTCCGAGACCGAAGTGCAGCACCGGGTCATCCTGCTGGCCGTAGGTGCTGGTGCCAGCCGTGACCAGCCGGGTCAGCGTCATGGCGCCCAGCCGGGCCCGTACCAGCGTGCCCAGCACCGTCTGCCGGTCCGGCCCAGGGCGCACCCGAACCCGCAGCCAGTGCCTTGGCGGCGCCGCGGCTGCGGGCCAGCCCGCGTTGCGATACAGCCGCAATGACGGCGGCGCGCCGACGGCGGCCCGGCCGGCGGTGACCACATCCAGGCGACCGTCGCCGTCCACATCGGCCAGGGCGCCGGCGTAGGTATCCAGACGCATGATCCCCGCTTGGCGAGCGTGATCCTCGAAACGCTCACCCTGGGCATTCAGAAAGAGCTTGGAACGGGCGTACTCCAGGTTGTAGACCTGCGGGACAAACACATCCGTCCAGCCGTCGTTGTTCACATCCCCGGCCACGCAACCAGCCCACAGTTCGTCCCCCTTGAACCGCGCCGGGCCGCCGATCGGCAGCGTGGGCACGCCTAGCACCTCGCGCCAATCCTCAAAACCCGCCACCGTGCGCCGGTAGATGGCGGAGTCGTCGCAGATGTAGCCCCGGACGTCATAGCCCATGGAGGTGTTGCCGCTCGGGCCGACGTACTTGTGCGCCAGGTTGGCGGTGAACAGGTCCAGGCGGCCATCGTTGTCGAAATCGAGCCAGCAGGCGCCGATGCTATGGCCGTAGGCGGGGCCGTAGCTGCGGCGGGCGATCGGGTCGTAGTACTTGTCTGGTTGCTTCCGGCCCGCCACGCCGAAGCGTTCCGCCACGTCCTCGAAGCGGCCGTCGCCGCGGTTTCGCCAGAGCAGATTGGGTTGGAGCCGGTAATTGGCCACGAAGATGTCCTGACGGCCATCGCCGTCGACGTCGCCAAAGAGTACAGCGCGACCGTAGGTCTTGCGGGCGATCCCGGCGGCGACCCCGATCTCCGTGAAGCGCTCACCGCCGCGGTTCCGCCAGAGTTGATGCGGGTAATAGACCGCCTGGCCGTCATTCCAGTCCTCGACCATACCGATGTAGAGATCGGCAAAGCCGTCGCCGTCGATGTCGCCGGCGCCCAGAGTGAGAGCCTTTGGGTGGGGCGCATAGCCGGCGGGCGCGGCGCTCTCCACGAAGGTCCCAGCGCCGCGGTTTCGCCAGAGTTGGCCGGTCGTGCTGACGATGTCGGTCAAGCCGTCGTTGTCGAGGTCGAGGCAGAGGGCCGGGCCACGCCGGGCGTTCTGCAGACCGGCCGCGGCGGTGCTCTCCTCGAAGCGGATGCTCCCGTTCTCGGTCACGTTGCGGTAGAGCCGGTGGCCGTTCACCAGCAGATCGGGGCGAGCGTCCCCGTCGGCGTCGAACCAGTTGACATAGTGCGCGTCCACCCCGCCGAGGCCTGCCGCCTCGGTCAGGTCGGCGAAGCTCGGTACGATGAGCACATACGGCGCGGCGGCGACCGGCTCCGGCGGCGGCTCCGGCGCCGGAGTCGCCGCCACGGGCGGCCGCGGACCGCGCAGGCAGCCCGCCGCGGCGACCACGGCCAGGGCGAGGCCAGAGACCAGGCAAAGCAGGGCGCGAAGGCCTGACATCAGCGGCTCCTCTCGAGGGTGGCGCGGTACAGGTCGCAGACTTGGTCCAGCAGCGCAGTTCGGTCGTAGCGCGAGGCCCAGGCCCGAGCTTCTGAGGCTGCCCCGGCACGCCGGGCCTCATCCAGCCAGCCCCGGAGACCCGCCGCCAGGGCCGCCGCCGTCGCGTCGGTCAAGGTCGCGGCCGGACAGCCAGCCAGGATCTCCCCCGGGCCACCGGCGTTGGCGGCCACCACCGGCCGACCCAGAGCCAGGGCTTCGACGATCGTTCGACCGAAGGGCTCGGTCACGGCCGCGGAGACCACGATGTCGGCCGCCGCCAGCCAGGGCAGGGCCGAAGCGGCGTCGGTGACAAAACGGACGCGCGCCGCGATCCCGAGCGTCGCGGCTAGCTCCCGTAGCCGCTGCAGGTACCTGGAGGCTGCCGGGGTACGGACACGGCCCACCACCAGCGCCCCCAATTCGGCCCCGGCGCGGCCCTGGGCCACTGCCTCCAGGAACACGTCATGGCGCTTCCAGGGCTCGAGATCGGCCACCAGGGCGGCCCAGACACGCACCCCCGGCAGCGCCAGCCCCGCGGCGGCGGGTGTCGCGGCGAGCCGTTCGAGGTCGAAGCCATTCGGGATCACGTGCAGGCGTTCCGCCGGCACTCGCTCACGCCACTTCGCTGCCACGCAATGAGAGATGGCCAGGATGGGTTGAGCCCGGCGCGCCAGCCAACTGAGCGCCAGCCGCGGCGCCCGCAGGTCACGGTCATGCAGGACCACCGGGGCCGCCGCCCAGACTCCCCCTGGCAACAGTAGGCCGCTGCGCAGGCCATTGGCGTGGATGAGTGCGGGGGTCGCCTCGGCGATGGCACGGCGGATGACTCGCCCGGCGGCCAGGCGCTCCAGCCCCAGACGGACCGCCCCCAGAGGCGAGGCAGGCCAGTGCGAAGTCCGCACCTCGTAAACGCGCCAACCCCCGCGCCGACAGCGCTCCAGAAGCCCATGCTCACTCCGGTCGGCGCCGACCAGCAGCGGCTCCCAGCCACGCTCGGCGGCGCCTTCCATCAGCGTGAACAGACTCTCCTGCGCCCCGCCAGTGAAGGGAGCACAGTCCACGTAGAGAATGCGTTGCGGCGATAGGGGTGCCATGGTTGGTGGTCTCGACCGCCCATAGTATGGCGGTTGCGCTCCCATTGGCAAACCCCGCGCCTGCGGCCAGGCGCCTCTCCAAGGGAATACGGTGGAGATGCGGTGGGCTCCACCGCGGTCCGGTGGAGATGCGGTGGGCTCCACCGCGGTCCGGTGGAGATGCGGTGGGCTCCACCGCGGTTTGGTGGAGATGCGGTGGGCTCCACCGCCG
>CAILKC010000246.1 GCA_903834675.1 uncultured Victivallales bacterium
CGGACCTACCGGAATGAGACGTGCCGACGCGGGTCCCATTCCGATCCGGCCGGTACGCGCCGGATCGCCTGGAGGGCGGCCCTGTCGCAGACCTTGAGCCTGTCGAATCGGCGTGGCCGCCGCGGCGCCGACGCAGCGGCGCCCACCAACGCCCATCGCCCGCCGCGGCGGACGAGGGGCGGAAGGGGAAGCGCCTGGTGTCATAGGAGGTTGCGGCAAGTCTCATACAAGACTGGGGCCGGACATACCGGAATGAGACTTCCAGCCTGCGCCGCGAGGCGTACGTAGTAGAACCCGCCGCCGCGGGTTAGCAGGTTTCGCGGCCCCCATTGAGGCCGCCTCCTGTGAAACTCAACCTCGGTCGCGCGGGGACGCGGAGGTTCGGCGGTACGGTTATGTCTGCACATTCGGCCCCCGGTAGAGTTTCATCCTGACATGATCGGGCGCCCGCAAGCGCCCTGCGGGGGCTGAAGGCTCGACTACCTACCTGCGCCGCGCCCGGCCTGCACCTTGGAAGTCTCATACAAGGGTGCGGTTCTCATACCAGCAAACCCCTACGGAACTGACATGCGCCTGCGAGCGTGTCGGGGAGGCTCTTGCAGAACCCCGCCTCTGGCCCTGGAGCCCGCGAGGCCAAGCCCGTTCCGGGGCGATGGCACCCCAGATACGGCGGGCCGAGGGTCCTGCCAGAGCCTCTGTCACAAACGACAAAGCGGGCGACGGTTTTCACCATCGCCCGCCACGTGCATTCGGCTTATCGCGGCGCCGAAAAGGCGCTCTACTTCTTTTCGGCGGTCGGCGCCACGGTCCCTGCGGCCGCGTCCTTGGCCTTGCGCTCTTCCTGGAGTTTCTCGACCTGCTCTTTCAGCTTGGCCATTTCGTTGTCGGAGACCTTGAGATACAGGGTCGAGTTCTTGGGATTGTAGGAGAACTCGCGGGTGGGCGTGACGCCGTAGACCTGCTGGAGAGAGGCGACCATGATCGTATAGCCCTTGGTCAGCTCTTCGACCGACTTCTCCAACTCCTTCTTCTTCTCGGCATCGGCTTCCTTCTCGATCGCCGCCTTCTGATCAACGATCAGTTTGGCATAGGCGTCACGGGTCTTGATCGCCCGTACAAACGCCTCTTCCGCCGTGCCGACGCGCAGATAGATGGTGCTCTTCACTTCATCATACTCGTAGCTGCGGGTGCGCCCGATGCCGAAGATGACATCCATGGCCACACCCAGCGTCTGCAGGCCCTTACGCGCTTCGCCGATGGTCTTGCGGATCTCTTTCTTCTGTTCTTCGTCCGCCGTTTCTTTCAGCTTCTTCTCCAACTCGTCCACCTGGCGCGCCAGGGTAACGCGCTTGGACCAGGTCTTCTTGAAGGCGGTTTCCATGTCGGTGAGAGGCAGCAACTTGTTCTTGACGTCTTTCTCATCAACCGGCTTCTCGGCTGCCGCTGCCGCTGCCGCCGCCGGGGCCGCCGGGGCTGCCGCTTTCTTGGCCGCCGCATCCTGGCTGTAGGCAAGGGTGCCTGCAAGGCCGGTAGTCACCAGCAGACCGAGGTACTTCCTGATCGACATCATACACGTCCCCTTTCAGACTAATGACAGACACAGCTAGTAAACAGCGCTGACAGCACACCCGCGTATCCCGCCCCCCACCATAGCGCCGCGGAGCTCACCGTCAAGCCTGAGATATGCCAAAAAAGGGGTCAATCGGATCCGCCAACCTGGCGGCGGGCAACGGTGACCGAGAGGGAGCCATAGCGTTTGCGGACGGCTGGCCGCCACGGTCCGGCCGGATACCAGGGCAGGTCGCAGGCGGTCGCGTGTTCGAGCACCAGCCTGGCCCCACCGGCCCACTCGCCAAAGGCCAGGTCAAGCAGCAGCGCCGCGCCCCCGTAGACGCCCGGGCCCGGATGGTAGGGAGGATCGGCAAGAATGAGGTCAGCCGTCCCCCCCCACTCGGACAGCAGACGCGGCGCGTCGGCGACACTCATGGGCGCGATGTGAAGGGAGCCGCAGCCAGAACCGATGGCCTTGCACACTCGCGCCGCGTTGTCGCGCAAGCACGCCAACGCCCGGCGGTCATGCTCAACCAAGACGACCGCCGCGGCGCCGCGGCTGAGGGCTTCAAGTCCCAGGGCGCCGCTGCCACTAAACAGGTCCACCACACGCAGCCCGAGCCACGGTTCGAGGGAAGCAAAGAGGGACTCCTTCACCCGATCCGTCGTCGGTCGTACCGCATCCCCCGGCGGTGCGCACAGACGGATACCCCCTGCCCTGCCACTGATGATACGCATGAAAGGACCCCTGCGCCGCAGGCTACCCGCGCCTCGGCGGTGCTACCGCACCTTGCCACGGCCGCCACTGCCGGACCGCCCCGGCGTCTGTACCAAAGTGCCGCAGCGCGGACAGCGCACCACGGTTTCGTAGCGACTTACCAGGAACATCAGGCGACAGCGAGTGCATTCCCCAAGGAATTCCTCGGTCATCGTCCAGCCCCGTGAACGCACGCGCCAGGAGTCGTAGATCGACAGACACAACAGAGCGGCCAGGAAGACCGCACTCACCACCACGAACGCATGTTGAAGAACGACCAGAAACATCGGCGTTGTCACCCTCATTCAGCCACCGGAGTCCGACCCGTCCGCCCGCCGCGAGTCGACGCTGCGGGCAGGCCGCGCGCCCCCCTGGCATCAGCGCGCGGGAGGCACCGGGGCAGCGCCCGCGGCCAGCCCCCACTCCACCTGTAACTCGGTCTCGCCAGCGGGGGCCGGGACGTATTCAGCGCGGGTTCTGCCCTCAGGCTGCAAACGGTCCTGAAGCTCCTGTAGACCCACGGCCCGGCGCAGAACATCGACAGCCAGCGTGTCGAGCGCCGCATTGCCACAACCGCCGATCACCTGAACCCGCGTTGTCGCCAGGCGCTCGCCGCGGCTGACCCGCAGCAGCGTGGGGGACTTCGCCGTTCCCTGCGCCCAGGCAGCGCGCACCGCGCGCTCGTCGGGCGCAGGCAGCCCGCTCAGCAATCGGCCCTCTGGCAGACGCCAGAAGACGCCGCGCAACAGGGGAACCACCACGATGGGCTCCGGCGGCGACGGCCGGATGGGCTCTCCCGCTGCCGCCACCCGTTCGGCCAGCGATACCGAGCCCTCACGCAGCGCCAGCGCCGCCGGCGCCGTCTGCCCCACAGGAGTCATGCCCGAGCGGTATGGAGGAACCGGCGCGCACGGGATGTCGAGCTTGGCAAAACGCTCGCGGCTAAACCCAAAACGCTCGTTGGGCAGGACCAGCAGGGTGGGGTCGCGCAGGGCCGCCCAGTCGTACAGGTTCCGTTCCCAAGCCCGAATCCCGGCCGCCCCCCGGGGCGACACCAGCACGCAGCGAGTGGAGTCCCGGGGTGACTCTGGAACCCGGGCCGGCACCCCAATCCGCAGACTGAACCACAGGCCGACACAGATCATGGCCGCCCAGACCAACGGGGTCACCGCCACCAGCAGTGACAGCAGGGGACCGCGACGCGACCGGCGCGCTTGACGACGCTCAGTCAAGATCGTCTCCGAGAACCGCGGCCGGCCCCGGGCCGTCAGCGTCCGATGAATCGGACACCAGCCAGACGTCGAGGCCCAAGGACCGCCCCAGCGTCATAATATCGAAGAACTGCGCGTAGGTGATCTCCCGGTCCGCCCGCAATACCAGCATGGGTTGCCGAATACCGTCGGCGGCGGCTCCAGCCGAAAGACCGGCACGACTGGCGGCGGCGGTACGGCTGTCATGCACCATCCGGGCCAGCTCGCGCTCAAGGTCCGCCCAGGGCACGTTCCGGTCGTTGAAAAACAACTGGCCAGAACGGGTCACCGTGACCACTAGCTTGTCCGCTTCACTCATGCTGCTCATACGGGCCTTGGGAAGACGCAACGAAGTCTCCACCTTGGTCCCCGGCCAAAAGACCAGCGAATTGCTGATCATGAAGAAGATCAGCAGGATGAAGAACACGTCCACGAGAGGCACCAGCGGCGCGTTCCCGGTCATGATCTTAAGCGTTGTCTTCGTCCGCATGCTCGGCCAGCTCTCCGGGGGCCTGCGTCTCGAACCCCGCGACGTTCTCAAGGGTGATCGGATTGCGGGTCAGGAAGTAGACCATCTCGGCGGTTGCCTTTTCCATGTCCAGCACAATGGCCTCCACCCTGCCGACAAGGTAGTTATAGGCCGCCACGGCAAGGATGGAAACCGTCAGCCCGGCACCCGTGGTCAGCAGCGCTTCCTTGACATACTGGGCCAGACGAATGGTCTCGACGAAATGCCCCTTGCCCTGCATCTCCTGAAAGACCCCCAGGAGGCCGCTGACGGTACCGAGCAACCCAAGCAGGGGGGCGATGTAGCCGATCGTGGCCAGTAAGCGGAGATGACGCTCCAACCGTGGCACCTCCTGGTAGCTGACTTCGTCGGCGGCGCGGCGCATGGCCATTTCATCCCGGTCTCCGTGCAAAATAGCGGCCCGGACCGCGTGGGCCACCGGCCCGGGCGCATCGTCACAGATCGCCACCGCCTCGGCGATGCGGTTACGCTTGAGGACGTTGAACAACCCCCGGATGAACTCGTGGACATCGATCTGGGCACGGTGAAAATGGAAGAGCCGACCGCAGATGATGGCAATCGTGATGACAAAGCAGATCGCCAGCACAATCATCATCGGGCCGCCCTCGCGGAACAGCCCTTGCACAAACGTCATCGACTGCATGCTCTACTAGCCTCCTCGCCGTCTCGCCGTCTCGCCGTTTCGCCGTTTCGCCGTTTCGCCGTCTCGCCGTTTCGCCGTTTCGCCTCCTCGCCGTTTCGCCGTTTCGCCTCCTCGCCGTTTCGCCTCCTCGCCGTCTCGCCGTTTCGCCGTCTCGCCGTTTCGCCGTTTCGCCTCCTCGCCGTCTCGCCTCCTCGCCGTCTCGCCGTTTCGCCTCCTCGCCGTCTCGCCGTCTCGCCCTCTCGCCCTCTCGCCGTTTCGCCGTTTCGCCGCCTAGGCCAGCGGATGAATCTCGGACCAGGCGACGCGAAGGCGCTCCACCAGGTCATCAGCCGTCATCGAGCGCTCGGCCTCCAGGCCCATCTCGGCCGCAAGGCCATGCACGAACACCCCCAGTCTCGCCGCGTCCCATCCCGCCAGACCCTGGCCCAGAAGCGCCCCGATAATGCCGGCCAGAACGTCGCCGGTGCCCGCCGTCGCGAGGGCCGCCGTGCCACTGGTGTTGAGCGCCACCCGACCGTCGGGCGCGGCCACGACCGTTCCCAGACCTTTCAGAACGACCAGCGCGCCGCTGCGGCTAGCCAAGGCCCGCGCCTGCTCGACCCGAGGGCTCGAGAGCGCCCCGTGACAGCCGAACCCCACGAGCAGCCCCTTCATCTCACCGGGGTGGGGTGTCAACACCATAGCGGCCCGCGCCTCGAGCGTCAACGACGGCTGCGCCGCCAGCAGACGCAGGCCGTCCGCGTCAACGACCAGGGGCAGCCCGCAACGGATAGCCTGCGCCAGTACGTCCCGGCCTTCTCTGGCATCCCCCAGCCCAGGCCCAAATACCATGGCGTCGCGCGTGCGCGCCAGGTCGGCGAGAGCCGCCAGGCTCGCCGTCCCAAAGCAGCCACCGCCATCGTCGGCAAGGCGTCGTACGATGAGCGACGCAGGCACGGCACAAAGAGGCTCACAACCGGCGGGAATGGCAACCGTGACCAACCCGGCCCCCGCCCGCGCCGCACCCCCAGCCGCCAGAAAGGGAGCCCCGCCGTAGAGCCCCGAGCCACCCACAATCAGCACGTGACCGAAAACCCCCTTGTGCGCCTCCCGCGGCCGCCGCCGCACCAAGGCGCGCGCATCCGGCAGCATGATCGCCTCGGGTCCGGCGGCAGGAACTGCCGCCAGAAAGCTCTCGGGAATCTCCAGATCAACACAGCGTAAACAGCCGCAATGGCGCAGACCTGCCGCCGTAAGCAGGCCCTGCTTGGGCAGGGCCATGGTGAGGGTCCAGTCTGCCTCTATCGCCACGCTCCCGACCTGCCCGGTATCCCCGTCAAGCCCGGAAGGAACATCGAGTGCCACGACCGGGCAGCCCGAGGCATTCACCTGCGTCAGGAAGCGCTCGTAGGGAGGCCGGAGCGGGCCTTTGAATCCCGTCCCCAGCAGGCCGTCAACCACAACCTGTCCGGGACGCAAGCTCGCGGCGGGAAGCTGCTCCACCACCTGGACTGGCACCGACGTCGGCAGGCGGATCGCGTGCGCCAAAGCATCACCGGACAACTCGGTGGGAGCGCACCCTGCGAATACGGTCACGGCCTGGTGCGCCTCGGCTAGACAGCGGGCGACGACATACGCATCGCCGCCATTGTTACCCTTGCCCGCCAGGATGGTGAAAGCCTGCCGGGACGACGGCGGCAAACGCAGCTCAAGGACCCGCATCATCTCCCGACAGGCCCCGCGCCCGGCACGCTCCATCAGGGTGTAGCCCGAGATGCCCGAAGCAATCACTCGGGCGTCGAGCGCCCGCATGGCCTCCACGGTTACGGCCTTCATGCTGCCCCGCTGCACGGCCCGCGCTGGGCCCCGTCGTCACTCATTCCTCGGCGGCCAGTTGCTCCATCACCGCGTCGGGAACCTCCAGGTTCGAGTATACCACCTGGACATCGTCGTAGTCCTCGAGGGTCTCGATGAACCTGAGCACCTTACGGGCCTCCTCGCGGGTGGCAACCGGGACGGTGTTCTCGGGTACCATGACCACGCTGGACTCGGAAATGGCGATGCCGCTCTTCTCCAGCGCGCTCACCACCTCCCCAAACGCATCCGGCGCGGCGATGATCTCGGCCGTGGTATCGCTCACCTGCACGTCCTCGACATCCGCCCCTGCGTCCAGCAGAATCTCGAGCAGTTTCTCCTCATTGGCGTTCTCACCCTCGACCACAAAACGGCTCTTGCGGTGGAACATCCAGGACACGGAACCGCTGCCGGCCATGCTGGCGTTGGCGCGGTTGAAGATCGTGCGCACGTCGGCTGCGGTGCGGTTACGATTGTCGGTGATGACATGCACGATGACCGCCACCCCGCCCGGGGCGTAACCCTCGTACTGAATCTCCTCGAGTACCGCGCCCCCGAGCTCTCCGGTCGCCTTCTTGATGGCGCGCTCGATGTTGTCGTTGGGCATGTTGACCGCCCGCGCCGAGGTCACCGCCTGACGCAGACGGGCGTTCAAGTTGATGTCCCCGCCCCCCTCGCGCGCCGACAGCATGATCTCTTTCGTGACGCGTGAGAACAGCTTGCCGCGCTTGGCGTCGGCTGCCCCCTTCTTATGCTTGATCGACGACCACTTATTGTGCCCAGACATCGCTTGCTCCTTGACTGCACGCCGCTAGCTTTGCCGTCCCCCACCCCCCCGGGAGCGTCGGCAGCCCACGGCCCGTCGCTGTCCACGACCATAATGGGTAATATAGGGTGACCGCCTGCCGCTGTCTACAGGGCTGGCCGCACCGGGGCGCAGGTCAGTTCCGTAGGGGTTTGCTGGTATGAGAACCGCAGCATGTCGAATGACCCATGGCGATGACGAATTGCACGACTATGTCCGGCCCCAGCCGGGGGCTCGGCTTGTGTGAGACTTGCAGCAACCTCGTAGGACACGAGGCGCTTCCCATTCCGATCCGGCCGGTACGCGCCGGATCGCCTGGAGGGAGGCCCTGCGTGGCCGCTGCGGCGCCGACGCAGCGGCGCCCTCCAACGCCCCTCGGCCGCCGCGGCGGACGAGGGGCGGAATGGGAAGCGCCTCGTGTCC
>CAILKC010000247.1 GCA_903834675.1 uncultured Victivallales bacterium
ATGTTGTAGCCGCTCTGGAACTGCAGTCCCAGCGCCGTGGCGACGCCGATGTCCTTGAGGCGGTCGGGGGAGTTTACGAAGTGCCGTTTCAGGCCCTTGAGGAGACGCACCCCGCGGTTCCAGCGTTCGGCCATGCGGCGGCAGAGCACGAGAGTCTCCGGCAGGGTGAAGCCATTGGTGATGCATTCGGCGATGTAGTCGCCGCTGGGCGGGTAGCCGATCTGCCAGGTGGGTGCCAGGGGCAGGCGCCGGGGTTCGAGGTAGAGTGGCCAGGTCGGGCCGTCGTGCATGGGGCCGAAGTAGCCAAAGATGTGGGCGGTCGGGTACTGCGAGTAGCCCTTCTCAAACCACTGCCAGGCGGTCGCCACCGTGGTCGCGTGCTGGCCCCAGTCGCGCCCTGCCAGCGACATCAGAAAGGCCTTGTTGTTCCGTGGGAAGGGCGCAAAGGAGAGCTCGCCGGCCGCTTTGGTCATCAGCGATGGATAGGTGCCGAAGTACCACGACTGCATGGCGCTGCTGACCCCAAGCGCATGCATCTCGCGGTACTTCCGGTAGAGCAGGCCAGGCGCGGGCACGACCTGGGTCGTGGCCACCTCGTGCGAGCAGCCCACTTGCAGCTTGGCGGAGACGCGGGTGCCCTGGGCGACGGCGGCCTGAGCGCTGCGGCGGAAGAGCTCGCTGGGGCCGACGTAGGAGAGCCAGTAGTCCCAGGCCGGCCGGTCCTTGCCGAGCTGAGGGTTGTGGCCCCCGGTCTCGTAGTTGTGCTGCAGGATAATGGTGTTGGGCAGGTGCCCGGCGGCCTCGACGGTCTTCTCCACACCCCAGCAGATGAACTGCCCATAGGGCCAGGCGACCAGCTCGGCTTCCGGGTTCACCCCCTGCATGCCTTTGGCCATGAGGGAAAGAGTCTCGGCCAGCACGGCGTGCGGCTCGCGCTGGGAGCAGCGCGGACAGGTGTTCTTGGACGGCCACTGGCCACCGGCGGGGATCGAACTCGAGTAGCAGTGCGTAAAGCGCTCGCCGACCGGAATGACGATCAGGCCGCCCAGGCCCGGGACTTCCGTAAACAGGGTCCGCGTCGCCTCTTCAAGGTAGGCGCGGCCGAGGTCGGTGCTGGTGCAGAAGGCGTTATTGTGACCCTTGAGTTCCGGGTGCGCTGCGGCGGCGGCGGCAATCTCCGGGTACGGCCAGTTGAAGGCGGCCGGTTCGATGCAGAACGGGTAGATGCGGATGCCGTAGCGGGCGCATTTCTGCACCACACGCCGCAGCTTGTCCAGCCGTGGCCCCGCGTTTTGGCCATACTCAGGGATGAGCTTCGACGGGACAGTCTGGAAGAAATGCACCGTCATCCAGAGCACGTTGGCGCCCTCGTGCGCCAGGCGGTTCAGGTACTCGTCGGGGTAGTAGTCGACGTCGTCGGCCAACTCGTCCTTGGACTTCGGCGGGCGGTTGACCGGGCCGTAGAAGCAGCGCGAGATGCGGGTACGAATCACCGGGGTGCGCGTGAAGGTCCCCAGCGGCAGGAACGGGCCGCCGTGCCGCAGCATCTCGTCCTCGATCCACACCAGACCGCGGCGAATGCCCTCTGTGTCGGCGGCGCCCAGTTCGCAGCCCTCCGGGGTGATCCGGACGTGGTACTCCTCGCGCCGGGTGGTGCTCAGCGTGTGGATGATGAGCGGGTAGGCGCCGTCGGCCGGGAGCCCCACGGTGCCGAGGAAGAAGCGGAAGTCCGCATAGGCGCTGGCGAGCCGACCGTCTGGGTCCGCAAAGCGCGGCTCCAGGTGCAGTCCGCGCGGAAAGAACACCTCGCTACGCCGGGGCTGCCGCGGCGTCCACTGCACCGGCTGGTGGTACGGCACCGTCCGCAGCTCCTCGACGAATGCCCAGTCGCTCTCCGCCGGCTGAGGCGGAAGCAAATCAACCTTGAAAGCCATGGGAGCGTCCTTTCGCCGTGGCGCGGCACCCCGGACGCGCCGTGCCGAGGTGTCGGCTGGGGTGAGACGACGGCGGGGTGCCCGACCAGGGCAGGAAGATAGGAGCGTGCCTGGGAAAAGCAAGAGCCGCTGGAGAGGCAGTGGGCTCCACCGCGGCGTTGGTGGAGATGCGGTGGGCTCCACCGCCCGCGCCTGAGGCCAGGCGGCTCTCCAGGGGAATGGACCGGCCGCGGCTCGCGGCCAGTGCCCGGGCGGCCCCGGGCGCTCCAGAGCCGGTGGAGATGCGGTGGGCTCCACCGCCGCGCCTGAGGCCAGGCGCCTCTCCAGGGGAATGGTGGAGATGCGGTGGGCTCCACCGCTGGCGAGTCTGGGCGCGGCGCTGCGGGAGAACCGCGGCGCAGACTGGAAGTCTCATTCCGGTATGTTCGGTCCCAGCCGGGGGCACTGACCTGCGCCTCTCGCGGTTCGGGCAGTTTTCCAAACCGGGTCCCGCCGTGTACAGTATGCGCTTCACGTTTCGCATCCAGCAGCACAGGACAGGACCATGACGGCCAACGAACTGCGACGCAAGTATATCGAATTCTTCAGAGAGCGTGGCCACGGCGAAATCCGTAGCGCCCCGCTGGTTCCCGAGAACGATCCGACGGTGCTGTTCACCACCGCGGGGATGCATCCGTTGGTGCCATTCTTGCTGGGGGCGAAGCATCCCGCCGGTCGGCGCCTGGTGGATGTGCAGAAGTGTGTGCGCACCGGTGACATCGACGAGGTGGGCGATGCGGTGCATCTGACCTTTTTCGAGATGCTCGGCAACTGGTCTCTGGGGGATTACTTCAAGCAGGAAGCCATCACCTGGAGCTACGAGTTCCTCACCGGTGCGCCGTGGCTGAATCTGCCCCTGGAGCGCCTGGCGGTGAGCGTCTTTGCCGGGGATGCCGATGCGCCGTTTGATCAGGAGGCCTTTGATCTCTGGCGCGGCCTGGGTATCGCCGAGGCCCGCATCGCTCGTCTGCCCAAGAAGGACAACTGGTGGGGGCCGGCTGGCCAGACGGGCCCCTGCGGCCCGGATACCGAGATGTTCTACTGGACTGGCACCGAGGCGGCCCCCGCGGGGTTCGACGCCAGCGACCGGCGTTGGGTCGAAATCTGGAACGACGTCTTCATGCAGTACAACAAGCAGGCGGATGGCAGCTTTGTGCCGCTGGCGCAGAAGAACGTCGACACCGGCATGGGCGTCGAGCGCGTCACCGCCATCCTGCAGGGCAAGGCCAGTTGTTACGAAACCGAGTTGTTTGCCGGCCTCTTTGCCGCCATTGGCGAGATCACCGGGGTTGCCGAGCCGCATACCCAGCGCAGCGGTCGCATCGTGGCCGAGCATCTGCGCGCGGCCGTCTTCCTCATGGGTGACGGGGTGCGGCCCGGCAACGTCGATCAGGCCTATGTGCTGCGTCGGCTGATCCGCCGCGCCATTCGCGAAGCCCGGAAGTTGGGCGTCACGGACCTGTTCACCGCCCGTCTGGCCACGGTCGTCATCGAGCAGTACAGCAGCGTCTACGGCGAGCTGGCTACGCACGGCGCCACTATCGTGCAGGAGATCGAGGCCGAAGAACGGCAGTTCGCCAGCACCCTGGAGCGCGGCATCCGCGAGTTCGCCAAGCTGGTGGACGGCTTTCCGGCAGAGGTGGAGAAGAAGGTCATCGGCGGGCGCAAGGCCTTCTATCTCTACGAGACCTACGGCTTCCCCATCGAGCTGACCATCGAGATGGCGGCCGAGCGGGGTTTCAGCGTGGACCAGGCTGGCTTTGACGAGGCCTACCGCAAGCACCAGGAGGCCAGTCGGGCCGGTGCCGAACGCAAGTTCAAGGGCGGCCTGGCCGACCAGTCCGACAACACCGCTTCCCTGCATACGGCGACGCACCTGCTGCACCAGGCCCTGCGCCAGGTCCTCGGCGAGCACGTCAAACAGGCCGGCTCCAACATCACCGCGGAGCGCCTGCGCTTCGACTTCACCCATGCTGACCGGGTTCTGCCGGAGCAATTGGCTGAGGTCGAGCGCATCGTCAACGCCCAGATTGAGCGCGATCTGCCCGTCGACTGTCGCGAGGTGTCTTACGACGAGGCGGCCGCCAGTGGCGCCATCGGCTTGTTTGCCGAGCGCTACGGCGAGCGGGTGAAGGTCTACACCATCGGCGATTTCAGCAAGGAGATCTGTGGGGGTCCGCATGCGCCGCGCAGCGGCTGCCTGGGGCACTTCACGATCAGCAAGGAAGAGTCCAGCAGCCGCGGGGTGCGCCGCATCAAGGCCGTCTTGATTTCGGGTACAGCGCCATGATGTTGGCCAAGGCGGCCGGTGGTTTACGATGACGTGATGCAGAGCCAGAGAAAAGGATGAAGATCATGGGATGGAATGAGCCCGTTCGGAAGCTGTCGCTTGCCGCCATAGCGGCCTGCCTGTGTGCGGGGATGGTCCGGGCCAGCGATACGGCCTACGTCAACATGGAGACTATCTTCGAGGGCTACTACAAGACCGTCCGGGCCAACGCCGGATTCGAGCAGAAGAAGAAAGACTTTGAGGGCCGCGTGGACATTCTGCGCGACGAGCTCAAGAGCATGGTCTCCGAGACCAAGAAAGTCGACGATGAGGCGGCCAATGAACTCCTCAGCAACGAAGCCCGCGACGTGGCCCGCAACAAGCTGCGCTTGAAGGTCGAGCGCTTGCGCTCCAAGGAGGAAGAGTTTGGCCAGTTCCGGCGCTCGGGCATGGCGGACCTCAACCGCAGCCGCCTGGTGACCGAAGAAGAGCTCATCAAAGATATTTCTGAGTTCGTCCGTACCTACTGCAAGAACAAGGGCTTCCGGCTGGTCTACGACATCAATGGCCGCAGCCTCAACCGCATGCCGGTGGTCCTCGTCTACCCGACCGAGGAGGAGATCACCACGGAACTCCTGGCCGAGATCAACAAGGGCCACGAGGAAGAACTCAAGCAGGCCACGGCCGAGTTCGAGGCTCTGCGTAAATCCATGGAAGCCAAGTCCGGCCAGGAGGGCGCCGCAGCTCCGGCGGCGGCAGCGGCTCCGGCGGCAGCAGCGGCTCCGGCGGTAGCGGCTCCGGCGGCGGCGGCTCCGGCGGCCGAGGCCAAACCCCAGAAGTGAGCGGAGGCGCGGCATGAGTGGGGAGAGTAGAACCAGCGCCTGGGTGGCGGCTCTGACTGGCGGTCAGCTGGTGGGTCCGGCGGCGGTGCCGGTCACCGGCGTGGGCTCGTTGGACGAGGCCGGGCCGGCCTCGGTGTCCTTTCTGGCGCAGCCGCGTTACCGTGACCGGGTGCTGCCGTCGAAGGCAGGCGTGGTCCTGGTTCCCGTGGGTTTTGAGCCGACGCCACCGGCCGGGCGCGCCTGGGTGATCTGCCAGGATCCATCGGTGGCCTTTTCTGCCGTGGTAGCGGCCTTTGCGCCGCCGCCCGTGGTTTTTCCGCCCGGCATTCACCCGATGGCCGTGGTAGCGTCTTCGGCCGTCGTGCCGGCCAGCGTTCACGTCGGTCCGGGGGCCGTGATTGAGCCGGAGGTCGTCATCGGCGAGCGCACGATCATCGGCGCGGGCTGCTACATCGGTCACGCCACTCGCATCGGGGCGGACTGCCTGCTCCACCCGCGGGTGACTCTTCGCGAGCGCTGTCTGTTAGGTCAGCGCGTCATCGTGCATTCGGGTGCGGTGATCGGCGCGGATGGGTTCGGTTACACCTCCGGGGCGAGTGGTCACACCAAGATTCCGCAGGTGGGAATCGTGCAATTGGATGACGACGTCGAGATTGGTGCGCTCACGGCGGTGGATCGAGCCCGCTTTGGCCGCACCTGGATCCAGCGGGGCAGCAAGATTGACAACCTGGTCCAGGTGGCCCACAACGTGGTGATCGGCCAGCATTGTCTGGTGGCGGGTCAGGCCGGCATCTCGGGCAGCGCCCATCTTGGCCATGGCGTGATTCTGGCGGGACAGGCCGGGGTCGCTGGGCATATCACCATGGGCGATGGAGCGGTGCTGATGGGGCAATCCGGCGCCAGTTCTGACGTCGCGCCCAAGGCCATCATCATGGGCTCACCTGGGAGCGACCGGCGCGAGTTCGCCCGTCAGCAGATGAATGTGAAACGGGTGGAGCGCATGCATCGGACGCTGAAGGAACTCGAGGCTCAGGTCCGCGAGCTCCGGCAGCGTCTGGAGGATGAGGGCTGAGCGTCCGCGGTGAAGGCTCTTTGCACAATGCTGTGGCGGCGTGGCGGCGCGGCGCTCACGGTGGCACGGGATGAGTTGATGCCGGCGTTGTGCCCGCTGTGTCGGGCGCTGCCGCGGCCGGGGGGCGCCCTTGTCTGCGCCGCCTGCCAGGACGCCCTGGGCGCTCTGCCCACCCCGCGCTGTCCGCAGTGCGGCGGTGGTCGGGACGGGGTCCTTGAGATCTGCAGCGAGTGCCTGCATCACGGGGCGCGTCCCTGGGTCCATGCGGTCAGCGTCTTTGCTTTCCGGGGCACGGTCCGCGAGGCGGTTCACCGCCTCAAGTACCAGGGCGGCACGGCCGTGGTGCCCGTGTTGGCGGCGGCCATGGCGGCGGACTGGCGGCAGTACGGCCATGGCGAGCTGGATGTGATCGTCCCGGTGCCGCTGCACTGGACCCGGCAGTTCGGGCGAGGCTACAACCAGGCCGAACTCCTGGCCCGCCAGGTGGGCGCTGAACTCGGGCTGCCCTGTGAACGGCTGTTGCGCCGCTGCCGCCGTACGGCACAGCAGGCCAGGCTGGATATGGCGTCGCGCCGCACCAACGTCCGCGGCGTTTTTGCCCAGGCGCGTGGGGCCCGGGCTGCCGGGCGGCGGGTTCTGCTGGTAGACGATGTGATGACCACCGGAGCGACTCTCGGCGAGGCCGCCCGGACTCTCGGTGAAGCGGCAGTTGCCACCGTCAGTGTGCTGACGGCGGCGCGGGGGTAGAGACGATGCCGTTGTTCAAGAAAACCAAGTACTCCACCGTACGCACGACGCCCAAGAAGGACATCCCCGCGGGGTTGTGGCTGAAGTGCAAGGGCTGCGAGGCGATCACCTACCAGTCCTCACTGGCCGAGAACCACAATGTCTGCGCCAAGTGCGACTACCACTATCCTCTGACGGCCCACGACCGCATCGAGCTGCTCACCGACACGGGCAGTTTTGCCGAGATCGATGCGGCCCTGCGCTCGGTCGACGCCTTACAGTTCGCTGGCGGCACGGTCTATGGTGGCAAGCTCGACGAGGCCCGCGCCAAGACCGGTCTCAGCGACGCCATTGTCTGCGGCACCGCCGCCCTCGATGGCCGCCGCCTGGCCCTGGGCGTCATGGATTTCCGTTTCATGGGCGCCAGCATGGGCTCGGTGGTGGGGGAAAAAGTGACCCGGCTCACCGAGCGTGCCACCCAGGACGGCTTGCCGCTGGTCGTGGTCACCGCTAGCGGCGGCGCGCGCATGCAGGAAGGCATGCTCAGTCTGATGCAGATGGCCAAGACCTCGGGCGCCCTGGCCCGCCACGGTGACGCGGGCTTGCCCTACATCGTCATCATGACCCACCCCACCACCGCCGGGGTCACCGCCAGTTTCGCCTCACTGGGCGACGTCATCGTGGCCGAGCCGCGGGCACTGATCGGCTTCGCCGGACCGCGCGTGATCAAACAGACCACCCAGTCCGAGTTGCCGCCCGGCTTCCAGAGCGCCGAGTTTCTGGTCCGGCATGGATTCATCGACCGCGTCGTTTCACGGACGCTGTTGCGGCGGGAGTTGTCGCTGCTGCTGGAGTATTTCTCCGCCTGCTGCCGTTGCGTCGGCGAAGCTGGAGCAGTATAGTTTCGCCGCCGTAGCCGTCCTGTTCCGGGACCTATGCGGCAGGAAGACCGTGAACCGGGTCAGGCGGGGAACCGAGCAGCCCTAAGCGGTCAACCTGAGCGCTGTAGGACCACCTGGAGCAGGCGGTTACGGCACTTTTTTCAACCTGTGCAATAAGGATGGGCCGTGGTATTCAGCCCCAAAGGGGCGTTCCATACCAGCCCAGGGCAACGCCCTGGGTACCCGTCCACAGCGCGGATTGAGCCCTGAAGGGGCGGACCATGC
>CAILKC010000248.1 GCA_903834675.1 uncultured Victivallales bacterium
CCGGGGGCTTGGCTGACCCTGAACCCTGTTTTCCTCTCCGCCAGTCTCCCAGTCCGTCTCCTCCAGTCGCCGTTTCCCCGTCTCGCCGTCTCGCCGTTTCCTGAACCCCAGGACCTGAGGTGTCACCACCTACGGAACTGAACTGCGCCCACGCCTTGGCGAGGCAACGCCTCAAGAGTTCTGCCCGGTGACTTCCTGGAGAGGCGCTTGCCGAACCCTCGGCGAGCCAGCGTCTCGCCGACACCGGCTCGCGGGCGCATTGGCGCCTGTGGCCGCCCGCCTGCCGTCGTTACCCCCGGCGGCATCTCAGCCAAGGTCACTGAGGATGGCTGCCGCGGCCGCCGCCGGGTCTTGGGCGGCCGTGATCGGCCGACCCACCACGATGAAATCCGTTCCGGCCGCCGCCGCTTGGCGCGGCGTCATGATGCGCTTCTGGTCGTCGCTCTCGGCCCCTGCCGGGCGGATGCCGGGAACGACGAGCACGAAGTCGGGGCCGCAGGCCTGGCGGATCAGCGACACCTCCAGGGGGCTGCACACCACGCCCGCAAGGCCGCAGTCGCGGCTCAGGATGGCCAGACGTACGACCTGCTGCGCGGGATCGAGATCCAGGCCGACGGCAGCCAGTTCGGCGCGGTCCATACTGGTCAGCACGGTCACGGCGGTGATCGAGATACCGCTCTCGCGGGCGGCCTGGGCGGCGCCCCGCAACATCGCCGGACCTCCGCCGGCGTGGACGTTGGTGAGGTCGGCGCCGATGGCGGCTGCCGCGCGTATCGCTTGCGCCACGGTGTTGGGGATGTCGTGAAACTTCAGGTCCAGAAACACCTGCTTGCCGGCGTCCTTGAGTTGCCGGACGGCGGCGGGCCCATGCCGAGTAAACAACTGCTTGCCGACCTTGTACCATTCCACCGCCGGACCGAGGCCATGCACCAGGCGCGCGGCCGCTTCGAGGGTGTCGACATCGAGGGCTACGATCAGACGGGTCTTAGATGGAACAGGGGGGCTCATCAACGACATCTCCCGGTGCAGCAGACTCGGCAGAGATCAGGCGGAATAGGCCTACCGAGGCACGCAGCAGCAACCGTACCAGGTTCAGCAGCGCCGCCAGCGGGGCGTACAGCAACAGAACGCGCCCAAAGGACGGAATCTGGCGCCAGAAGCGCAACCAGTCGCCAGGAACGGTCGCCCAGCCTGCCGCCAAGGCCACCACGAAGGTGAACCAAAGCGTGGCGATGGGAATCACCAGGAGATAGAGCAGCCCCACCCGCACGAGGAGTGCGTCCAAGGCCAGCCCGGTCAGGCCGCGAGAACGGGCTATGCGGGAAACCAGGAAGGTCGTCTCCAGCAGGGCCCACGCGGCCGCGGCCATGGCGACCGCGGCGGCAGCCGCGAGGTAGGGCACGGCCGTACAGCGCAGCCACCAGCCAAAGAAGGGAGCCGTGCCGGCGAGGGTCAGCCAGGCCGCCCGTAGCCGCCACATCTGCCAGGGGCCGGCGAGGCCGGCGGGTTCACGCAAGGGCAAGACCGAAAACAGGCCCCAGAGGACAGGCCCGACGTAGAGCAGGTCCAGGTCGCCAAGCGCGGTCCGGCCGACCTGGGGCAGGTAGAGGGTACAGGCAAGCGTCGCCAGGGCCCAGGCCAAGGAGTCCAGACAACGCCAGCGCACGGTGTCATCTCCGGGAAGCCGGTAGGGCATGGCCAAGCGTCACTCCCACGGGCTCAGAGATGGTCCAAAAAGCGGGTATACTGATCGCCACTCATGAGCAGGTGGACCTCATCCGGATCGTCGTACTCCATCCGGTACAGCCAGTTCTTGTAGGCAGACAGGTGCAGGAGGCTGGCATTGTCGAGCACATCCCGGTTGATCTCGGCGACCCGGCCCGTGAGGGGTGAGCGCATATGGTGAATGCGGCTCTTCAGATGCAGATGGATGCAGAAGGTATCCATGTCGAGCTCATCGCCGACCATGGGCATGTCAATCCCAAAGATCTCCGCGAGCTGCTCAACCAGCTCCTCGGTGATGCCGATGGTCGCGGTATGCGCTTCTTTGTCCATGCGGACCCAAATGTGATGCTTGGTGTAAGACAAATCTCCCGGATGCCCGATCATAGCGTCACCTCCAGAATACCGCACCCCGGCCACCGCCTCAAGAACCCAGCGACCGGTTGCGCGGGCCGAGCCTACACGACAACCGAGCCACCACTATGCCACCCTGGCCTGCCAGCCGCGCCGACACCCACGGCCGACACGCTTGCACGCCGCAGACCAAAGGTGCGCCGGATGACCACAGGATGCAAGCGCGCCCCCGGTTTTTCTTTGGTCATTGGGCCACTATGTTACCAGCGCATCAGAGACATGCAACCCAATTCCTCGGCGCTACCCGGAGGGAACCGGGACTATGGCTGGCAATGAACGTCTATACTTGCTCAAGACCGTCGACGGCGAGGAGTACGGTCCGGTCGACCAGGAATGCCTGGTGCGTTGGGCGGAGAGCGGCCGCATCACGGCCTACTGCCAGATCCGCAGCACGCTGATCGCGCGCTGGGAGAAGGCCTGTGAAGTGCCCTTTCTGCGCGACATCCTGCTCAAGCAGATCGAACAGAAGGACCCCGGCGATACCTCGTTCATCTCCAAGATTCGGACCTCTGTAACCCGGCGGGCGACCGAGGCTAGCACGGTCAGCGGTCTGCACGAAGTGAGGCCGGATGACTTCGATTCGGCGCCGGTGCCGCTGCGCGTCGCCGCCGGGCTGTTCGACCTGTTGCTGGCCGGCCTCATGGCGGTGGGGATGTACCTGCTCGCCGCCCTGCTCTTCAGCCTCGAGGTGCTGGATGGCAACAGCGCCTTCTACCTCGGCCTGATGGCGTACTACGGAACGCTGCTACTGGGCTTGGCGTGGGCCCTCGCGGTCGTCGGCCAGACCCCCGGGCAGAAGTTCTGGGGCATCATTCTGATCAAGCGCAACGGGGAGCAGTTCTACTTGGGCCGGGCCTGCCTCTATGGGGTGCTGACCCTGGCGTTCGGTTTGCTCACACCCTTCATTATGTTCGTGGCTCCCTCGGGGCGCTCGCTGCAGGAAATCGTCACCGGAACACGTATGGTCAAAGTCAAGCTGATTGGAAAACGCCGCTGAGCGGCGCCGGCGGTTCGGATCAACCACCTCGTGGATACTGACCATGGTCAAGCGGGAGCGGCAGGGAAGCGGCGCGGCTCGCGCATCCTGTTCTGGCTGGTGACTCGCGAGTTCCTGCTGCCGCTGGCCTGTTGCCTGCTTGCTTTTTCGGCGCTCTTCTTATTCGCCGACGTATTCGACAACCTGGAGGACTTCACCAGCCGGTCCGGACGGGCCGCGCCGGGGAGCCGCTGGGAGATCGTGCTGTACTTCCTCCTGCTGCAGCCGGCGAACATGCTGAATGTGCTGCCCATGTCGGTGTTGCTGTCCAGTTGCTTTGTGGTCAGCCTGATGGGACGACATCATGAACTGGCCGCGATGCGCGCCACCGGCATCCACATGGTCCAGATGGCGCTCCCCGTGTGGATCATCTCTCTACTCCTCTGCGGCGCCTCCTTTTGGATCGGGGAATCGCTCGCCCCGCGCTGCGCGACCCAGGCCGCACACCTGCTGGAGGACTGGACTGCGGCGCCGAACCGCGTGCAACGGCCAACAACCCTGGTCTACCGCAACGCGCCTGGCCGCCGAGACTGGTTCTTCGAATCCTTCGCGGCCGATGGGAAGCACGGGCGGGTGTTCATCAAGCAGTTCACGGCCCAGGATACGATTGCCTGGGAACTGCGCGCCACCACGGCCCGCTACCTGGACGGGGCGTGGCTGTTCCAGGACTGTGAAGTCACCCCCTTCGACCCGGAGACGCAATTGCCCACGGAAGGAGACATCAAGCGCTATGAGACCTATCGGCCCCCTGGTCTCGACGAGACGCCGGATCGGATACTGAACCATGTGCGGCCCGCGGACAACCTCTCCGTCCGGGCAATGCTCGCCACCCTGCGGGCCAATCCCGATCTGCCAGACCATGTCAAGAGGTCCTTCCGCAGCACGGTCTGGTTCCGCTGCAGCTTCAGCCTGGCATGCCTCATCGGAGCGCTGTTCGGGGTGGCCTTATCGATCACGCGCGAACGCAGCAGTGCCATGCGGGGATTCGCCTTTGCCGTGGCTCTGATGGTGGCATTCTACGTGACCAGTCAGCTTGGCTTGACCCTGGCCCGCCGGGGGTATGCGACGCCACTGACGGGGGCTTGCCTGCCCACGATCGCCTTCCTGGTGGCGGGCGGCGTAATCATGTACCGCCGGCGCTGAGGAAGCGCTTCGCACAAGATCGCTGGGGTGACACGGTGAGCGACTCGAGTGGACAGGAACCCCTGAAAGGCCGGCCGCCGCCGCCATCCCCGGTATTCACCCGAGAGCAGTTGGCGCAGGCGGCGCGGCGACGGCTCGAGGCTGCCAGTGCCGCTGCCGGACAACCTCGACGCCGCGTGCCACGCTGGCGTATCGGGCTGTGGCTCATCGAATGCATCGTCCTGCTGGCCCTGCTCGAAGCCTTTGTCCTGCGGCCCATGATGGCCCGGCGGCAGGCATCTCGGCAGGAATCCCCTGCCCTGCCGACGGCCATACCCGTAGCGCTCGAGCCGCTGGGTGGGCAGGCTCAGGAGTTGCCAGGTTTGAAGGAGGTCGTCCCGGCCTTCCTGGCCCCTCTGGAGGGTCTGGCCACCGGCAGTGAGACCATGCGCTCGGCGCAGCAATCGTTCAGCCGCACGGCCAGGCTGCCGGTGGAGGTGGAGAACTCGGTGGGGATGCGCTTCCGGCTGGTCCCCCCGGGCACGGCGATCATCGGGAGTCCGCCGGAAGAGACCGGGCGGGGCGACCGCGAGGTGCAGCATGTCTTCGTGGCTCCAGAGCCGTTCTACCTCGGTGCTTTCGAGGTCACCCAGGCAGAATGGGGGCGCGTCATGCCTGCCGATCCGTCGCACTACAAGGGCGCCCGGCGCCCGGCGGAGGAAGTGAGCTGGTACGACTGTCAGCAGTTCATCACGGCGCTCTGTCGGCTGGAGGGCGTCGCGGACGGGACCTACCGTCTACCCAGTGAGTCGGAGTGGGAGTACGCCTGTCGGGCGGGAACCTCCACCGCCTACTGCTGCGGCAACGAACCGCGCCGACTGGAGGCTTTCGCCACGCATGGCGACAACGGCGGCAGTGGCACCACCGCGGTGGGCCTCAAACGACCAAACAGCCTGGGGCTATACGACCTGCATGGCAACGTCTGGGAGTGGTGCTTGAACCGCTTCGCTCCCTACGCCAACGACGACGGTCCTGGCGACCCTGAACACGAGTCGTGGCGTTGCCTGCGCGGCGGCAACTGGTACGTGCCGCCGGTGGACTGCCGCTCGGCGGCGCGCAACCGCTTGCCGCCGGCCTCCAAAGGTAACATGATGGGCTTCCGCCTGCTGCGCTCGATCACCGTGTCGCAGAAAGCGGCCGAACCCGCCGCCGCCACGCCGCCGCCCTCTGGCGCCGGCGGTCCTGCTCCGGCTCTGCCGTAGGAGGCACCGGTCGCCAGCGGGTTTGTCCGACCTGTCCGACCTGTCCAGCTCGCGACTGGCAGTGGCGTCACGCGCGCCTCGGCCCAGCGGACCACATTGCCGTCCCACAAGGCTCACCCTTCGCCCCTGCGGCCGCGCAACAGGCGCTGGAGTTCCTGCAACTGCCCGGCGCCGTCAGCCGCGACGAGTTCGGGCACGCTGGCGCCCACGCCGCGCAGCAAGCCCTGCTCCGTCTCGAGGAAGGCACGGCGGTTGCGGACGTTGACTCGGTGTACCCCGGCCAGGCGGGCCGCGATGCGCACCCGGGCCACATCCAGCAGGACCTCGACGCAGGACGGCAGCGGGCCAAAACGGTCCCGCAGTTCCGCGGCCAGGGCATCCACCGCTTCGGGTTCCGTCACTTCTCCCAGCCGCCGGTAACAGCCGATACGGGCGCTGTCGTCCTGGATATAGGCGGCGGGAATGGCCGCCAGGCAGCGACCGCGGCTATCGTGCTTGGCGAAGGTCAGCGTATCCAGTTCGACGGGCACGGCTTCGCGCTTGGGTACGGGCAGATGCTCGAGCCGGGCCACGGCCTCGCGCAAGAGGTTGCAGTAAAGCTCAAACCCGATGGCGGCGATGTGGCCGCTCTGCTCGGTACCGAGGATGTTTCCGGCCCCGCGAATCTCGAGGTCGCGCAGGGCCAGTTTGAACCCGGCGCCAAGATGGGTATAGCGGCGGATCGCGTGCAGGCGGGCGCGGGCGTTCGCCGGCAGAACGCCCATGGGGGGCAACAGCAGGTACGCATAGGCTTGGTGATGGTAGCGGCCGACGCGGCCCCGAAGCTGGTAGAGTTCGGCCAGACCGAAGCGGTCGGCGCGGTCGATGATGATCGTGTTGGCGTTGGGGATGTCCAGCCCCGATTCGATGATCGTGGTACACACCAGCACATCCACCTCGCCGGCCAGAAAGCGCGACATGACCTCGGATAGCCCGTGCGGCGTCATCTGCCCGTGGGCCACCGCCAGGCGGGCCTCCGGGAGCAATTGCCGCAGCGCCAAGGCGGTGCGGTCAATGGTCTGCACCCGGTTGTGCAGGAAGTACACCTGGCCCTGCCGCTCGAGTTCGCGCCGGATGACCTGGCGGATGAGTTCCTTGTCGTAGTTGGCAATCACCGTGGTCACCGGAAGACGCTCCGCCGGCGCCGTCATGATCGTGCTCAGGTGACGCAGACCGGCCAGGCTGAAGTACAGCGTGCGCGGAATCGGCGTCGCGGTCATGGTCAGAATGTCCACACTGGCACGCATTTCCTTGAGCTGCTGCTTGTGCCGCACCCCGAAGCGTTGCTCCTCGTCGACGATCAGCAGTCCGAGATTGGCGAAGCGCACATCCTTCTGCAGCAGCCGGTGTGTCCCAATCAGGATGTCGATGTGGCCCTCGGCCAACCTTTCGAGAACGCGCTGCTGTTCACCGTGGGTACGGAAACGGCTGATCACCTCGATGACCACCGGGTACTCGGCCATCCGCTGGCGAAAGGTCGTGTAGTGCTGCTGCGCCAACACCGTGGTCGGCACCAGGATGGCGACCTGGCGACCGTTGAGCACGGCCCGGAAGGCGCCGCGCATGGCGACCTCCGTCTTGCCGTAGCCGACGTCGCCGCACAGCAAGCGGTCCATGGGCTCGGGCTTGGCCATGTCCGCCAGCACGTCGCGGATGGACTGCGTCTGGTCCGCGGTCTCGGCGTAGGGGAAGGCCGCCGCAAACGAACTCTCCCAGTCAGACGCTGGTTTGAAGGCAAACCCCGGCGAGTTGTGCCGCATCGCCTCAAGGCGCAGCAGACCGGCCGCGAGATCCGTAGCGGCGGCTTCAGCGCCCGCTTTGGCCGTGCGCCAGGACGAACCGCCGAGGCGGCTCAGCCGGGGCATTTTTCGGGTGCCCCCCACGTAGCGGCTGACCAGAAAGGCCTGTTCCAGCGGCACGTACAACCGGGCCTCGTCATCAAACTCCAGCTCGAGGACCTCCTGGACTTCAGCCGACACCTCAATCTGGCGGATGCCGTGATAGAGACAGATGCCATGGGCGGCATGCACAGCGTAGCTGCCCTCCTCGAGGTCCATGCCATCCGGCGTCGCCAGGTCCTGGCGATAGGCGCTACGCCGCCGCCGCCGGACGTCCGGCTGGCGCCCGAACAGCTCCTGCTCGCTGAGCAGCACGACCCCGGCGCCAGTCAGCAGCAGCCCGGACTCCAGTGGAATGTGCTCGATCGAGAGGCCCAGCCGGGCCATGCCGGGATCCTCGGCCAGCAGCTCGCCGAAGCGCGCCATCTCGCCCTCGCCAGCACAGCAGGCCACCAGGCAGTGCCCCTGTTCGTGCCAACGCCCCAGCGCCCCACGCAACTGCTGCCAGCGCCACTGGCCAACGCTGTCGCCAAGATCCACCGGCACTTCGCCGATCTCGCCGGTGAGACTCTCACACTCCGCCGACAACAGCGGCCCCGCGCCGCCCGCCGGAGCGACGCTGACGTCGGTCAGCAACTCGCACACCGCCGTAGCCTCGCGCTGTAGCTTATCCCAGGCCGCCGTCTGCTCCCGGTCGCCGAAACGGGTCAGATGCTCCCTAATCTCCGCCGGACCGCAGATCAGCAGCGGCGTCGCGGGACCCAGGTAGTCCCGAAACGTCCCCTCGCGCCCAGGCTCCGGCGTGGCCACAATCGCACCCCGCGGCGCGATCCGCAGCTCCGTCAGTTGGCCAAAGGAGCGCTGCGTGTCCGGCACGAAGAAACGCATGGACTCGATCTCGTCGCCGAAGAACTCGAGGCGCACCGGAGCATCGTACAGCGGCGAATAGACATCCAGGATGCCACCCCGGCGGGCAAACTCGCCGGGAGCGTGGACCTCAAATTCGTTGTCGTAGTCCAACTCGACCAGCCGGGCGGCAAGCGCGGCCGGAGACCAGCTTGAGTCCTTGACTCGGAGGCTGAACACGTGCGCCGCAAAGGCGGCCGGAGCCAGGGTCGGCGAGAGCAGGCCCTGCGCCGTCACCACGAAAATGCCGTCTCCTCCGCGCAACGCGGTCTCCAGGGCGGCGCAGCGTGCCGCCTCGTTCTCCGGAATCCACTGACCGCGTTGCGTCGCCACGACGTCCGGGACCTGAATGACCGGCCGCTCGTCCCCGGCGATGGGCAGGAGGGCCGCCAGCCCCGCCACGATGCTGTCGCCGCGGTGGCTGTCTGCCACAACCACGCCGACCCGCCCGGGACGCCCCGCGAAGGCGCGCAGCAAGGTCACCGGCACCAGCGCCTCGTCGTGCAAGGCAAAGCGAACCCGGCCGGTCAGAACCGCGGGACGCCCCCCCTGAACCCAGGCACGGAAACGCTCCCGCCAGAGGCTGCCAGCAAGACTGTGTAGGTGCTCTGTCATGAGGTGAACACGTGGTGTCTGTGTACTCCCTCGCCACCCGGGCGAGACAAGGGGATAACGTACAGTTGACTCGGTGCTTTACCGCACTATAGTCACGCACGAAAAATCAGAACGTGCCTGAGACGCCTGATGGGCAGGACGCTATCCTCCGACGGAGCCGCTTTGGTGCCGGACATGATCCTGAGCTCAAGGAGGGGACATGCTGAGTAAGAATGACACCATGAAGGTGTACATGCAGGATATCGGCAAGATCCCCTTGGTCACGCCCGAGGATGAGGTCAGCCTGGCAGAGAAGATCAAGAACGGCGACGAGGAAGCACGCTGGAAACTGATTCGCGCGAACCTGCGGCTGGTGGTGAAGATTGCGCACGACTTCAAAGGACTGGGATTGCCCCTCCTGGATCTGATCAGCGAGGGCAACATCGGCCTGATGAAGGCGGTTGAGAAATTCGATCCCACGAAAGGGGCCAAATTCAGCAGTTACGCGGCCTGGTGGATCAAACAAGCCATGCGCCGGGCGCTGGCCAACCAGAGCCGGACGATTCGCATCCCCGTGCAGTCTGCCGGCAAGATCAACCGCATCAAGTCGGCCCGCTCGGAGTTGTCCGAACAGCTGGGGCGCGAACCGACCGATGCCGAGATCGCCGACCAATTGGATGTCAGTCGGCGTACCGTGGCCGGACTCAAGAGCGCCGAACTGCGCAGCGTCTCGCTCAGTGACCCGTTGCAGGCTGGCGAAGATAGCCGGTTCGAGGAGATCATCGCCGACCAGAGCGCGCCCACCCCGGACCAACTCCTCGGACGCATCGAGTCCCTCGAACGCCTGCGGGAACTGGTCAACCAGCTCGACGAACGCGAAGCTATTGTGTTGAAACTGCGGTTTGGCCTCGATGGTCAACCGCCCAAGACCTTAGAGGATGTCAGCCAACTGGTCGGACGCACCCGCGAACGCGTCCGACAGATTCAGAACCACGCGTTGGCTAGGCTGAAGCATCTGCTGGGTGACGACTTCTCGCTCGAGTGAGAAGCCGCCACCCCAAACCGGCCCGAGAGGGGGTGAACACTACATGCCGTCCGAAGTTCGCACCCGTAAGGGGGAACCCGTGGAGCGTGCCTTGCGCCGTCTGAAGAAGAAGATGGACAAGGAAGGCAC
>CAILKC010000249.1 GCA_903834675.1 uncultured Victivallales bacterium
GTATGAGACTTGCCGCAACCTCGTATGACACCAGGCGCTTCCCATTCCGCCCCTCGTCCGCCGCGGCAGACGAAGGGCGTTGGAGGGCGCCGCTGCGTCGGCGCCGCGGCGGCCACGCAGGGCCGCCCTCCAGGCGATCCGCCGCGTCCCGGCCGGATCGGAATGGGAACCGCAACGGCAAGTCTCATTCCGGTAGGTCCGGCCCCAGCCGGGGGCTCGGCTGAACCCGGAACCCGGAACCCTGTTGCCCGGTTTCTTGAAACCACCCAGTCCCACCCTCAACGCCAGGTTGCAGGGATAGGGCTGGCGCGGTCTAGTACAGGCATGCGGAAGCCCAACCCCGGTACCCTATGATCCGTATCCTGGCATGCGCTGATGTGCATATCGGCCGCCGTTCGGGCGGGCTACCGGCTGAACTGGCCGCGGAGCTGACTCCGGCCGCGGCCTGGGAACGCACGGTGGCCTACGCGATTGCGGAGCGCGTCACCGCGCTGGTCGTCTGTGGCGACCTGGCGGACGAGGGGAATGCCTACTACGAAGCGCTAGCGCCGCTGGAGCGCGCCGCCGCCGCCCTGGCCGCGGCGGGGATTCCGTTTGTGGCCGTGGCCGGCAACCACGACTGGGACGTGCTCGGTCGCCTGGCCGACTCCGTCGCGCCCGGCGCGCTGACCCTCCTGGGGCGCGGTGGGCACTGGCAGCACCTGGATCTGGTCGGCACGGACCGCGAACGGATGCGGCTCTTTGGCTGGTCCTTTCCGCAGCGCCGGGTGCTGGATTCGCCGTTGGCGACCTTTCCGCTGGGGGACCTCGAACCCGGGATGGCAAGCCTGGGCCTGCTGCATGCCGACCTGAACGCGAGCGGCGGGGGATACTGCCCGGTGTCGCGGGCGGCGCTGCTGGCGGCACCGGTGGATGGCTGGGTTCTGGGACACCTGCATCAGCCCACTCCGGTTGAGGCGTTGAGCGGACGGCCCTGGATCATGTATCCCGGCTCGTTGCAGGGGCTTGACGCCGGGGTGGGCGAGCGCGGGCGGCACGGGCCCTGGCTGCTGGAGGTCTCCGCGGTCGGCGTGCGCGCCAGGCCGGTGCCGCTGGCCGCCGTGCGTTACGACGAATGCACCGTGGACCTGGAGGGCGCCCGCGCCACCGGCGAGGTCCAGGTGCGCCTGACCCAGGCTGTACGGGCTTACGCCACGACCGCCCGGGCCGAGACTCCCGGCCTGCGCTGCGCGGTGTTGCGCCTGCGTCTGAGCGGCCGCACCACGGTTTCGCGGCCGGCCATCGAAGAGCAGTTGGCCGAGTTGCGGCAGGTCGGCGACCTCGGCGAGGGCCTGCGCGTGGTACTGGAGAGCTGGTCGGTACGGACCTTGCCCCCCATCGACCTGGCCGCTTTGCGCACCACGCAGACGCCGCTCGGGGCCGCAGTGCGGCTCTGGCTCGAACTGACGGGGACCGCCGAGCTCGACGCCGGGACAACGGCCGCGCTGGCGGGACTCCAGGAACGCCTGGCGGACCACGCCTCCCGCGGCTATGCCAGCCTCGGACCGGCCCGGCCGGAAGCGCCGTACTGCCGCGACCTGATGGCGACTCAGGCCGAACGGCTGATCGAGGCCCTGTACGCCCAAAAGGAGCGCGCCGATGGCTGAGGGCCACCACCGGCCGGCCGTGCGCGTCACCGCGCTAAGCCTGCTGCGCTTCCTGGGACTGCAGCGGCGGGACCAGGCGCTGCACTTCGCCGTCGGCGAACTGTCCCCTGGCGTAACTCTCATCGCCGGTCCGAATGGGAGCGGCAAGACCACCACGGCCCGCGCCCTCGAGGGACTTCTCTGGCCGGACGCGGTGACCGATCCCCTGGCCGCGGTGCGAGGCCGCATCGAGGTGGCCGGCGAGACCTGGACGGTGGACCTGGATGGGCCGTCGACGCGCTGGCAGCGCGACGGCGTTGCCGCCCCGGGGCCATCCTACTGCCCCGCCAGCGAGCGCGACCGCTACCGGCTGTCGCTGCACGAATTGCTGACTGCCGACGATACGCTCCTGGCCGCCGCCATCCGCCGCGAACTCGGCGGCGGTTACAGCCTGGCCGAGGCCGCGGCGCAGCTCGGCTTCTCCGCGCATCCGACCCTGCCCCGGAAAGCGTTGCAGCGTCTGCGCCAGGCCGAGGAGGCGGTGGTCGAGGTGACCCGTGAGCAGTCTGGCCTGCGACGCCGCGAAGCCGACCTGGCCGCCCTGCGAACCCAGGAGGCCGAGGCGCGCCACGCCGCGGCACGGCTCGAGATGGTGTCAGGTCTGCGGCGTTGGCGTGAGGCGGGACGGACCCTGCTGGCGGCACGCCGGCAGGTGGCCCTCCAGGATCCCCGCAGCGCCGGATTGCGCGGCAAGGAACTCGAGCAGTTCCGCGATCTGCAGCAGCGCGCCAGTCAAGCCCAGGCAGCCTGCGCCCGCAGCGCCGCCGAGCTGGCCCAGATCGAGACGGCCCTGGCGGCGCAACGCCCCGCCTTCCCCCTGCCCTCGCCCGCTGGCCTGAGCCGCTGCCGAGCGTTGACTCTGCAGCTGCAACAGGCCGAAAACGAGGTGCGCAAGACGCAGGTTGAACGGGATGGCAGCCAGGCGAAAGAGGCCGCGGCGCGCCAGCTTCTCGCGGTCCGTCTCAGCGAGGACCAGCTCAGGCGGCTGGATCGGCTGCAGCCCGATGCCTCCCTGGCCGAGGCGGTACTGGCGGCGACCGCGGCCCGCGTGGCCGCCGGGATTCTGGAGGGCTTCGCGGCGCTGCCGCTGTGGGCGGAAGCGGCGCCCGACCTCACCGCGCTGGAGACGCAGCGGCGGGGGCTTGAGCTGCTGCGAGCCTGGTTGCAGGAGCCGACGGCCGCCGCGCCCGCCGCCGCCGACCTGGCTCGGTGGCCTTTCGGGTTGGCTCTCGCCGGGGTGGCGCTAACCGTGCTGCTGGCGGCTGCGGTCCACTGGAGCCTGGTGATACCCGCCGTGTTCCTGGGACTGCTCGCCTGGCTGCTCCGGCCGCGACCGTCGCTCGCACCGCTGCCCTCGCGCCGTCCGGAACTCGAAGCGGGGTTTGCGCGCCTCGGCCTGCCGCTGCCCTCCGCCTGGGACCCCGACGGAGTGGCCAGGCGAAGCGATGAGCTGGCCTTGGACTGGAGCCTGGGGGCCAGTCGCCGGGAATGGGCCGGACAAGCGGGGGCCACGCGCCAAGTCCTCACTCAACAGGCGGCCGAACGGCAGCGCGTGCTGGAGGAATGCCTGACTGGCAATGCGGCGCGCCTGGGGGTGACTCTGGACGCCTCGCCACTGGCCGCATTCCATCTCGTCACCCGGCTGTCCGCGTGGCAGACGGCCCGCGACGAACTGGCCCAGGCAAGCCAAGCCTGGGCCACGGCGCGGCAACAGGCCGAGGCGCTGCTGGGGCGGCTCGCAAACGAGCTCGCGGCCAGCGGCAGAGCGCTACCGGTTGACAGCGTCTCTGGGCTGGCGGCGCTGGAGGCCCTCGAACGAGAGCTGGCGGCGCTCGCGGTCGCAGAGAAGCGCCGTGACGAGGTGGCGCGCCGCTGGGAGCAGGAGCGTCAGGCGGCGACGGAACTCGGCGACCGCGTCCGGGAGTTGCTCGAGACGGTCGGCCTCCGGCCGGAGGAGAGGTCCGACGCCGAAGCGCTGCTGGCGCGCTGGACCAGCCAGAGACCCGCGGCCGCGGCCGCGGCGCAACACCTGCAGACGGCGATGGCGCAGGTGACCCAGTGTCGCGCCGAGGCGCGCCGGGCCGGCCCGGCGGCGCGCGAGTTGCAGAGCCTGCGAACCCCGCAATTGGAGCTCCTGCAAGAGGAGTTCGGACGCGCCGCCGCCAGGCGTGACCAGCTCATGCGTGAGATCGAAAGCACCGAAACCCTGGTCCGTGAAGCCAAGCGCAAGCATGATCTTGAACAACACCTGGCCGACCGAGACGCGGCCCTGACGGACCTGCGCGGCGAACGCGAGCAAGGCTGGCGGGTCCTGGCGGGACAAACTTGCCTGGACCTGATCTCGGCGCGCCTGGAACTGCAGTCCTCGGGCGTCCTGCGGCGAGCCCAGGACCTCTTTGCCCAGATCACCCAGGGCCGCTACCGGCTGCTGGCGGATGAGACCAGCGCCGGAGCGGTCTTTCAGGCGCGGGACAGCGACACCGACCGCCTGCACGACCTCGGCTCACTCTCCAGTGGCACCCGGGTGCAATTATTGCTGGCCGCCCGCTTGGCGTTCATTGCGGAGAAGGAGGGCGACGGGCCGCTGCTGCCCTTGTTGCTGGACGAACTGCTGGGCAACAGCGACGATGTACGCGCGGGCTTAATCATTGATGTTGTGATCGAGGCGGCCCGCGCCGGGCGGCAGGTGTTCTGCTTCACGGCACAGCAGGACGAGGTCGGCAAGTGGCAGACGCGGTTGGCGCAGGCTGGGGTGCCCTATTCCGTCTGCTGGCTGCCGCGTGAGGCGGCTGTCCCGGCCGCGGTCTGCCTGGCGCCGACGGCGGCGCCGGCCGTGCCGCGACCCCAGGCGGGCGAGACCGCGCTGGCCTACGCCAAGCGCCTGGGGGTCCCGGCCTTGGACCGTTTCGACACGGACGCGGGCAGCCTGCATCTCTGGTATCTGGTGGATGATCTCGAGGCCCTGCACGGCTTGTTGCAGGTCGGTTACCGCACCTGGGGTCAACTGGCCACGCTCTGGCGCGGCGGCGGCGCGGCGGGCGTGCTCCCGGGTTGCCTGCCGGGTTCGGCCCGACTCGACCCGCGGCGCCTGGAGGCCAAAGCCGAACTGGTGGTCTTGATTCTGGCGCTGTTGCGGATCGGACATGGGCGGCCCCTGGGGCGCGCCGGGCTGGCGGCGTCGGGGCTGGTGACGGAGCGCTATATCGAGGAAGTCGGACAGGTGCTGGAGAACGTCGGCGGCGACGCGGCCCTGCTGCTGGAGCGCCTGACCCAGGGCGATGTCCGGGGCTTCCGCAGCCGCAACCTCGAGGCCCTCTCCGCTTGGCTTGCCGAACAGGGTTATGTGGACGGTCGGACCGCCCTGAGCCTGGACGAAGTCCGAGCCCGGGTACACAGTACCGCGGCGGGCTACCTGGCCACCGGGATCCTCGTGCCCGACGACCTCCGCGGGATTCTGCGGCTGGCGGAAACGCCGCCGTCGGCCGGCTGAGCAGCGAGCCACTGCGGTCGTGATCGCAGCAACGACAAGGACAAGGAAACACGATGTACAAGACCGACCACGAGCGCTTCATCGATTGCATGGAGTACCGTGCCTCCGACCGGCGCCCCAATCACGAGCTGGGGGTCTGGGCGCAGACGGTCCAGCGCTGGCGTACGGAAGCCCCGGAGGCGGTGCAGGGCTTGGGCTGGAATTGGTTCGATGGGGAAGACGCCATCGGCCTGGATCGGCGCGAGTACGTCCCCGTCGACTACGGCTTCATCCCGCCGTTTGAAGGCAAGATTCTGGAGGAAAATGAGCAGACCGTGGTGGCGCGCAATGGCAAAGGGATCGTGACCCGGGCTCTGAAGGAGGGCTCGGTCGGCGGGGCGCGCATGTGCATGGATGAGTACATCGGCTTTCCGGTCAACCAACCGGCGGACTTCCCCGAGGTCAAGCGGCGGCTGCTGGCCGCGGTGCCGGCGCGCTATCCGGCCGACCTGGCGACGCGCATCGCGGCCTGGAAGCGACGCTCCAGCGTGCTGGTGCTGGGCCGCAATTGCGCCGCGAACGGCTTCTACTGGCGGGCTCGCGAGTTCATGGGCACAGAGGGCCTGTCGCTGGCCTGGTACGACTACCCCGACCTGATGCACGAGATGATGGAGTTCTATGCCGACTTCATCATCGAGACCAGTCTGCCCGTACTCGAGCGCATCCAGGTAGACTACTTCTGCCTGAACGAGGACATGTCCATGAAGTCGGGACCGCTGCTGGGGCCGGAGACCTACCGGACCTTCATCTACCCGCACCTCAAGCGCCTGATCGAGTTCTTCCGGGCCCACGGCACGCGCTACTTCGCGGTCGATACCGATGGCGACCCGACCGTGCTGATCCCGCTGCTCATGGACGCAGGCGTGGACATCATCTGGCCGATCGAGCGCGCCTCGAACGTCAGCCCGCAGGAGTGGCGGCGGCGCTTCGGCAAGAGCCTGCGTCTCTGGGGCGGCGTCGATAAGCGCGTGCTGGCCCACGGCCGGGCAGCCATCAAGGCGCACTTGCGCGAGTTCATCCCGCTGATCATCGAGGGCGGCTTCATCCCCACCGTCGACCACACCGTGCCGCCGGATGTCTCCTGGGATAACTTCCGCATTTACATCGACCTGAAGCAGGCCCTGCTGCGTGGCGATTTTGCGCAACTGGAGTAAGCTGGCGGCGCGGCGCCGGAAGGGACAAGCATGAACACCCGGCAGGTGGACCTCGGCGACCTGGTTCACAGTGAACTGGACCGCCTGGTGGCGGCGGAGCCCGGCAAGCACGGGACGGCGACCCTCTACCGGCGTTCCGGCAGCGGACCGGCGGAACGGCTCGAGGTGCCCTTTCACCCGTGGTTGCTGGTCAGCGGCGAGGCCCTGGCGGCGGCCCTGACGGCGGTGTCGGAAAAGGTGATTCTGACGGGGCACGGGGCGCACCATGTGCGGGTGCATTTTCCTGATTTCAGCGCCTGTCAGAAAGCCGCGGACGCCCTGAAGAAGCTCTCTGGGGCCAACGCCTCGAGCCCCCAGGCGCCCTATCGGCTGTTTTCTGATCTCACGCAGCAACTGCTGACGATCCTGCCCGCGCGGCTCTTTCGCGGCATGGCCTTCACCGAGATCGTGCGGCTGCAAGTGGACATCGAGACGCTGACCACGCCCGGGTTCGATTTCCCCAATGCCGAGCGTGAGGGCGACGAGATCATCATGGTGGCCCTGCGGGACAGCCGCGGCTGGGAGCACCTCCTGTCCGGCCCGGAGACGAGTGAGGCGGACCTGCTGCGCGAGCTGGTCCGGCTCATCCGCGAGCGCGATCCAGACGTCATCGAGGGGCATAACCTCTTCGGCTTCGACCTGCCTTACCTCGAAGCACGGGCGCGGCGGCACGGCCTACGCCTCGACCTGGGGCGGGACAGAAGTCGCATGACGGTCCGCAGCAGTCGCTTCAGCGCCGGGGAACACACGAACACCTATCCACGCTATGAGGTTTATGGCCGTCACCTGGTCGACACGCTGCACCTGGTCCAGCTTTACGATGTCAGTCACCGGGATATGGACAGCTACGGGCTGAAGGCCTGCGCCCGGTACTTCGGCGTCGCGTCCCCGCAGCGGACCTATGTGGACGGCTCGCAGATCAGCGCGGTCTACCGGAGCGATCCGGCCAGGCTGCGGGCCTATGCCATGGACGATGTGCGCGAGACCGACGCCATCAGCCGCATCGTGTTGCCCAGCTACTTCTTCCAGGCCCAGTTGGTGCCTTTCTCTCTGCAGAACTGCGTCACCCGCGGCAATGCCACCCGGATCGACGCGCTGCTGTGCGCCGAGTACATGGTGGCTGGCGCCAGCCTGCCCACGCCCCAGGCCCCGCGGCAGTTCCAGGGCGGGCTGACCGAGTCGCTCGCCAGCGGCGTGTTTGAGAACGTCTGGCATGTCGACGTGCGCAGTTTGTACCCCTCGATCATCATCAGTCGTGGACTGACCCCCCGCGGCGATACGTTGGGCGTCTACCAGCGGCTGCTGCGTGACCTGCGCCGGTTCCGGCTGGCGGCCAAGGATGCCGGCCGCGCTGCCGCGCCCGAACAACGCGAGGACTTCGAGGCCTTGCAGAGCAGCTTCAAGGTGCTGATCAACTCCTTCTACGGCTATGCCGGCTTCGCGCAGGGCACCTTCAATGACTATGACCTGGCCGAGGCGGTCACCGCCGCGGGGCGGGGCATCCTGCAGTCCATGCTGGACGTCCTGCGTTCCCGGCAGGCGACGGTGATCGAGATGGATACGGACGGCATCTACTTCGTGCCACCGACCGGCTGGCAGGACGCCACGGCGGTTGCCGCGGCGTTGCAGACGGTCTTGCCAGAGGGCATCGAGGTCGAGCTTGACTCCACCTACAAAGCCATGTTCGGCTACCGAGCCAAGAACTACGCGCTGCTGGGGCACGACGGCAGCGTTTCGCTGACCGGCGCCGCGCTCAAGAGCCGGGGCCTGGAGCCGTTTCAGCGGCGCTATATCCGCGACCTGGTGACGCTGCTGCTCACCCATCAGGGCGCCGCCGCCCCCGCACTGTACGAGCGCTGCCGCGCCGCCCTGGAGACCCACCAACTGCCGCTCGCTGACCTGGCCAAGCGCGAGGTGCTTTCCACCCCGCCGACGACCTACGCCGAGGACCTGAAGCAGGGCGGCCGGCGCAGCGCGGCCTATGAACTCGTGCTGAAGTCCGGCCGGGACTATCGGCAGGGCGATGCGGTGGTGTTCTATGTCACCGGCAACCGCAAGAACGTGGCGGTGACCGATGCGGCCAAGCTCCTCAGCGCGGCCAGCGCGGGCGAGCGTGACGAAAACCTGCCTTACTACCTTGATAAACTCCAGAAACTCCATGAGAAGTTCAGCGAGTTCCTGGCCTGACGGGAGAATGCCGGTATGCCGATCTACGAGTATCTCTGCCCACCCTGCAACCGGGTGTTCAGCTTCCTCTTGAAGAGCGTCGCGGAACCGTGCGAACCCACCTGCCCCAAGTGCGGTGGCAAGGAACTGCGACGCCGGATGAGCCGCTTTGCGGTCACTGGCGCCGCGCGGAAGTCGCAGGCCAACGTCGAGGTGCCGACCGGCGGCGACCCGGCCGCGGCCCAGGGTGCCGGTGATGCCTTGGACGACCCGCGCGTCGAAGGCGAGATGATGAAGCTGATGAGTGCTGCCGAGGGCCTCGACGAGAACGACCCCCGCCAGTTGGGCCGGTTGATGCGCCGCATGACGGAGATCACAGGCGAGGCGGTGGAACCCGCCATGGAAGAAGCCCTGCGACGCCTCGAAGGCGGCGAGGATCCCGAGAAGATTGAGGCGGACCTGGGCGAACTGCTGGGCGAGGACGGCGGCGCTGGCCCCGGCCCTGGCGGCCCCACCTACGATTCCGGGCTTTACGATGCCTGAAACCCGGTTTCCCTCGGGCACCCCACCGCGCTGGACTGGGGTGTCGCAGCAGGCACAGACAGGCTCGACGGTGTGATAGGCAGGGCGCGGGAAGTTTTTCGCCTGCCAGATCTTGATTCCGCACCAGAGCGGGGTACGGTATCCATTACGGCTTTGGTAGGTCCAGACTTCGGCGGCAGTCTCATCGGTCACCTCAGGTGGCATGCAAGGTGAGGGCCTCGAGAGTCGGGTCCAGGTTTAAGTCGTGAGCCCGTAGGCGTATCGAGGGTCCCCATCGGCCCGGGTGCTCAACAGGGGTGTGCACAACGAGAGCAGAAGGCAAGCAGGCAGTGCACCGTCTGGTCTGACGACTGAGCGGTCGTGGGGATGCGGGCGGTCGGTCGGCAAGGGAGTGAATCTATGGCGAAGCGTCTGTATGTCGGAAACCTGGCCTATGGCGTGCGCGACGAGAATCTGCAAGAGCTCTTCTCGCAGTTCGGCGCGGTGCGTTCGGCGCAGGTGATCACGGACCGTGAGAGCGGTCGCTCCAAGGGGTTCGGGTTCGTTGAGATGGACAACGACCAGGAAGCCCAGGCTGCTATCGACGGTCTGAACGGCAAGCCGCATGACGGCCGTCCCCTGACGGTCAACGAAGCCCGTCCGCGCGAAGAGCGTGGCGGTGGCGGTCGTGGGGGCGGCGGCGGTGGGTTCGGCGGCGGTGGCGGCGGCGGCGGCGGTCGCCGTTACTGAGTCGCGCCACTCGGCTTACGGGCGGCAGGTACGCCGGTAGGCCTGTGTGAACGTTTTCGAGAAGCAGAAGGCACAACGCCTTCTGCTTTTTCTTTCGACCTGTGCAATAAGGAAGTCCGCCTGGAGCGCTGAAGGCGCGCGGCCATACCAGCCCAGGGCAACGCCCTGGGAATAGGATAGTTATGGGTTTTAGCCCTGTAGGGGCGAGCCA